>JAFQWE010000026.1 GCA_017407645.1 Clostridia bacterium
GAACGGTAGCCGTGCATCATAATAACCGTGCCTTTTGGGTTGGGATGAGCCACAAAAAGTCCCCTGAGCTTAAGTCCGTCGTAAGAGGTGATTTGCACCCTTTCGGCAGTCATTTCAAAAAAGTTCAGTTCACCCTTGGTAATATCGTCAATATAAATTGACCAAGGCACGTTAAGACGCTCCGCCGCAGTACGCTCCCTGTCGTCACGTACAAACGCAATTTTAAAAAATCGGTTAATTACAATATAGCCTGCAACCACAACGGTTAAAATTAAAACTCCAACAATTATAAAGGGCAACAATATCACTCCAACCAAATCAGCCCTTAACTGCGCCCCCTGTTACTCCGCTGACGTAATACCGTTGCAGGAACATAAACAGAAGTCCCACAGGTATGGCTACAAGCACACTGCCTGCGCAAAAACGGGTAAAGTAGGCAAATATATTTTCTCGGGACAGCATCTGAAAAAGTCCCAAGGACAAGGTGTATTGATTATAGTTATCTTTCATTATAACACTGACAAAGATAAAATCGGCAAAGGGCGCAACAAACGAAGTCAGTGCAGTGTATACGATAATCGGCTTTGACAGAGGGAGCGTTATCTTCCAGAATATCTGATTTCGGCTTGCGCCGTCAATGGTTGCCGCCTCGTCAAGTGAGCGCGGCAAGGTGTCAAAGAAACCCTTTGCCACAAAATAACCAAGCGCCGCCGAAGAAGAATAGACAAGCACCAAGGATATTAACGATTGGCCAAGTCCTATTATTTTAAGCAGGTAATAGACGGCAATCATAGACATAAAACCGGGGAACATTCCAAGTATAAGTCCCAAGTTCATATAGGTTTTGCGGGAGGGAAAACGCAGTCGGCTAAAGGCGTAGCTAATCATAAGCACCATAAGAGTTGATATGATGCAGGTAAAGATAGCAACTATAAGGGTATTAAGATACCATTTTGGATAGTTAAACAAATCTGTTTCGGTGAAAAGCCGTATATAGTTATCAAGGGTAAAGCCCTTGGGGATTATATATTCAGTGTAGGCTCCGTTTTCGGCGCGAAAGGACTGAAGCACCAAATAGACTATAGGCAGCAGCCACAATATTGCAAGCAGTGTGAGCAGTGCATAGATTGCAGTGTCTGATATTTTGCGCCGAAGCTTATAAGATTTCATCCAAACTGCTCCTCCTTTGTTGCGGCGGCAGAGCGATTGTAAACTATAATTGATGCCACTGCAGTAATTATAAAGACGGCAATACCGATTACTGCCGCAAGGTTATAATTTTGCTCGTTAACCGTCTGTTTATACAGCCAAGTAACCAAAAGGTCGGTTTTGCCCGCCTGATAGTATTCAAGGGTTAAGGGTCCTCCGCCCGTTAGCAGATAAATTATATTGAAGTTGTTTATATTGCCCACAAACTGTGTTATCAGATAGGGCGTTGTAACAAAAAGCATATAGGGCAGGGTTATCTTGAAAAAAACTCTTACGGGGCCTGCTCCGTCAATGCGCGCCGCCTCGTACATATCTTCGGGGATGTTGCTGAGTATGCCCGTTATAATTAGCATTGAATAGGGTATGCCAATCCACATATTGACAATGACCACTGTAATTTTTGCAAGCAATGGGTCGGTTAAAAATCCTATTGGCGAGTCAGCAAGCCCTAACTGCTGTATAAGGATGTTTATGCCCCCTTGGGCGTGAAGCAGTTGGGACATAAGCATAAGGGTTACAAATTGAGGTATGGCGATGGTTGATATAAAGACCATTCGCCAGCCTTTTTTGAACTTTATTGACTTCTTATTTATCATAAGAGCCAAAATCATACCGAATATATAGTTGGTAAAGGTGGATAAAATTGCCCACAAAACCGTCCAACCCAAAAGGCGCACAAAGGTATAACTGATTTTGTCGTTACCGCCAAGAATAGAGGTAAAATTGTCAAATCCCACCCAGGTGAAGAGGTTGCCCGGAGGTTGATGGGCTTTGTCAAAGTTGGTAAATGCCATAAGCACCATAAATATAAGGGGAAGCAAAGTAAAGGTAGTCACAAGCAGTGTGGGGATTGAAAGCAGTGTAATATGATAATTCTTGCTGTCAAGAGATGCAATCTGCTCTTTTAAGGTGACTATATGCTCCCCCCTTTTCTGTGCAAGCTGGCTTTTGTAAGCCGCCCTGCAGTTTGATGCCCAGACTATGAAAAAAAGTATTGTAATTATCACCGTAAGGGTGCCGAACAGCAATATTTCAACTGAATTGTCCCCTTGGGTGTAGATATAAATTCCAAGCTCCTCGTCAAAAACCTTGCCTTGAGTCTGTGTACCCAAGGTGGTGAATTTTACAAGATATTTGCCGCCGAAGACTATCATATAGGCAATATAGGCGATTTGGGTAAAAAGATACACCGCACCTCTTGCAAAGGTGCGGCGTGCAAATCCCCACAGTCCCATTACAAGAAAGGATAGCCTTGTGACAGCGTCGCCTTTTGCAAAGGCAGTTACAACTTCGGCGGCATAACGCAGCACCTTTGGTGCCCGTCGGCTTTTATTCAACGCGCCACCGCTCCTTCCGTAATTTTGTGGTACATATTTAATCTGTTTTTATGACGTTATATCCTTGACCATACTGTCAAGCTGTTGTTTTATTGACTGGGAATAATCCTTGTTTTCCATTGCCGTACCAAAGGCTTCAACAGGTGACCAAAAGGTCGCTAAAATACCTCGTTGTGATACACCGTGTTTGTTTTGCTCGGCAAGGGCATTAAGGGCAATATTCTTTTTCACTTCCTCGTTTTCTGCCGCTTTTTTGTTAGAGGGGCCTGCGGCTCTCTCTTTAAAGCGAAGCAGCTGATTTTCTTCATTGGTTATCCATTCGGCAAGCTTCATTGCCTCAACAGGCTCTTTAGTGGATGAGTTAACACCGATAAGCTTATAGCCTGCAAAGCTTTTAAGTTGGGTATCTTCGTCACCGATTTTTGCAGTAGGCAGTTTGGCGGCGGCATAATTTTTGCCTAACTTCTGCTTAACTGCATCGGCAGTCCACGCACCTGATACGCCTGCGGCAATATTGCCACCTATACCGCCTGTAAAGACGGCATCGTCACCTGTTACAAAAGCAGAGTGGGCGCACAAGTTTTTGATGGCTTCGCCTGCTTCTATTCCATCTTCGTTATTAAAGTCGCAAACCTGCTTACCGTCGTCACCAAGCTCTACCTCACAACCTGCGGCAAGGAAGAAGGAGGCGGCATACCATCCGTTTGACACGTCCATAAAGAATTTTTTGCCCTGTTCCTGACAGGCGGCAAGCACTCCCTCAAGAGTTTTTGCCTGCTCCTCTGACACAACCGACTTGTCGTAATACATAAAGTAGCCGTTGTCGGACGTGGCGGGATAGGCATAAAGAGCGTCGTCAATTGTTGCCGCCTCAACCGATGCCTCGGTGTTGCGAGAGGTAATCTGCTCTTTGTTGCGGGTAATTTCATACAGAGCGCCTGCGTTTACCAAATCATAAATCTGGTCGTCAGGGAAAGAGAAAACGTCGGCTGCGGCGGCTGCATCTTCAAGCAGTCGTTTTTGCGCGTCGTTTTCACCTACAACACCCAAAGTAATGTTATAGGTTTTGTCGGGATTGGCTTTTTTAAAAGAGTCTATCATTGTTTGAAGCACTTTTTGGTCATCTTGTGCTCCCCACACCCTCAGATTGACGGTTTCGCCATTATCTGAGGTGTTGTTGCTTCTTCCACACGCCGCAAGGCTTACGCAAAGGATTACGGCAGTTAAAACAGCAAACAGTTTTTTCATTTCTTGATTCCCCATATTCTCTTAGCATATTCACCAACCGAGCGGTCACTTGAAAAGTAACCTGCACCGGCGATGTTCATAATACGCTTAGAGGCAAAGGAGTCTTCGTCACGATACTCGCGGTTAAGTCGGTCTCGGGTATCGCAGTAGGATGCAAAATCTGCACAGACCATATATCTGTCTTCGTTTTTAAGTGAGTCGCTTAAATCACTGAACATTCCGCTTCCGTCATCCTGTAGGGTGCCGTCGGTTAAAGCGTCAACCACCCTTTTAAGACGGGGATTGGAATCAATATAGCGCATTGGAGTATAATCGCCTTTTAATTTTTCAACCTCTTCAACTCGAAGGCCGAAAATATAGTTGTTCTGCTCTCCTGCCTGCTCTACGATTTCAACGTTGGCGCCGTCATAGGTGCCAAGGGTTACTGCGCCGTTAAGCATCAGTTTCATATTGCCCGTACCCGATGCCTCGGTGCCTGCAAGAGAAATTTGCTCGCTTATATCGGCGGCAGGAATTATCTTTTCAGCATAGGACACGTTGTAGTCGGTAACAAAGACAACCTGAATTTTATCGCGGAGCTGGGGTGATGCCTCAACATATTCGCTGACGGCATTTATCAGCTTGATTACCGCCTTTGCCATATAATATCCCGGAGCAGCCTTGCCGCCGAAAATATATACGGTTGGGGTGAAATCTGCAAGCTCACCCGACTCAATTCTGAAGCAGGTATCAAGCACCGATAAAATATTGAGCAGTTGGCGTTTATACTCATGCAGTCGTTTGATTTGCACGTCGTATATTGCATCTAAACGTATTTCACGCTTCTCGCGTTCAAATATATAATGCGCAAGTTGTTCCTTTTTTATTCTCTTTATTTGCTTGATTTTTTCAATAAAAGCTTTATCGTTTGCAAAATCTTGCAAGCGGTCAATTCCCTTTAAGGTAAGAGATGCATCTTCACCCAAGGTGTCGGCAACAAGTTCTGCCAATTCGGGATTGCACAAGGCAAGCCATCGGCGAGGGGTGATGCCGTTGGTAACGTTGATTATACTGTCGGGGTTAAGGTCGTGCCATTCTTTAAGGACGGTATCTTTCAAAATTTCGGTATGAATGGCGGCAACGCCGTTTACCTTGTGAGAGACAAATACCGCAAGACGAGCCATATGCACAGTGTCGTTATCAATAATGTCATAGGGGGTAAAATCGGTAATTCCCTTGGCAGAAAGTTCTGCGCGAAGTCTCTTTTGAATTTGGCGCAAAACGGGAATAATATGAGGTATTACCGAGCGCATAAGGGACAGACTCCACTTTTCCATAGCCTCAGGCATAACGGTATGGTTGGTGTATGAAAAGGTTTTGCGTGCCTCGTTAAATGCCTCGTTAAAGGTCATTCCACCCTCGGTAAGACGGAGTATCAGTTCGGGAATAGCAACGGTTGGGTGACTGTCGTTAAGCTGCACCGCATACTGACTGCTGAAGGGCTTGTCTCCACACTTGCGGAGCATATCTATAATTGATGCACTGCTGAAAAAGTATTCTTGACGAAGTCTCAGTTTTTTGCCCTGCAAGGTGTCGTCGTTGGGGTAAAGAACGTCGCTGAGTCGTTCTGCCTTTAGACGACTGTCTGCCGCCTTTTCGTATTTTTGCATATTGAAAAGGTTAAAATCGAAGGGCTCATCACTTTCAGCCTGCCACAGACGGAGTGTATTGACGGTGGCGCCGTTTTTGCCGATGATTGCCATATCGTAGGGCACTGCGGTCACGTATCCGTCACCGAATTGCACCTTTACAGCATCGTAATCCTTGCGGACTGACCATGGGTCTCCCCATTTGAGCCAATCGTCTGCATATTCGCGCTGAAATCCATTTTCAATCTGTTGGCGGAAAAGTCCATAACGGTAGCGTATGCCGTAGCCGTCAAGACCGATGCCGCAGTATGCCGCCGATTCAAGATAGCAGGCGGCAAGTCTGCCAAGACCGCCGTTACCTAAAGCGGGGTCACCGATACGCTCAAATATTTCGGGGTCGGCATCGTGCTTTATCATCAGTTCTTTAAATCGGTCAAGAAGTCCCCCGTTAAGCAGGTTGGCATAAACAACTCTGCCAATCAAAAATTCTGCCGAAAGATATGCGGCGCGCTTGGTCTTTTTTTGGCGGTTCCACTTTTTTGCCACCTGAGAAAGTGCGGCGCTTGACACCGCGTTGTAAAGCTGTTTTATATCGGCGGTTTCAATTTCTACGCCGTATTTTGCCAATTCTTCTTTTACCGCTGTTTCAAATTTTATTGCCATTGTCTTTCTCCGTTCTTCCGTAAAGTTGTGCTAACTTGCAAAGGTTTTCTATCTTAATCTCATCAAAAGCGTCTTTTTTCATCCGCCACCGCCAATTACCTGCAGGGGTGCCGGGGATATTCATTCGGGCGGTTGAACCAAGCCACAAAATATCCTGCATCTGAAAGACGGCTAAATCGCAAGGTGAGGCATAGACAAAGCGCAAAAGTCGGTTTTTTACGTCATTATCTCCTCTTGCGCCAAGATAGTCGCAAACAAATTCTTTGCGGTCTTGCGGCAATGATTTATACCACCCCGACAGCGTATCATTATCGTGGGTGCCGCCGTAAATTACCATGTTTTTTGTAAGGCTATAAGGCTCTGCGCCCTCGTCAAATTCAAACTGCATAACCTTCATACCCGGGTATCCCGAATATTTTAAAAGCCGCTTTGCCGCAGGATGAGGAAGTCCCAAATCTTCGGCGACAATCTGCATATCCCCTGCCGCAAGGTTTATGGCATCAATAAAGGCTTTTCCGGGGCCTTTGCGCCATCTGCCCTTTATGGCGGTGTCGCTTGTTGCAGGGATTGACCAGTAGCGCGCAAGACCTATAAAGTGGTCAATTCTTAAGGCATCAAAAAGCTTTGATGCCACCTTTATGCGCTGACACCACCAGTCAAAACCGTCATCTGCCATAACTTCCCATCGGTAGAGGGGATTGCCCCACCTTTGCCCCGTTTCAGAAAAGCAATCGGGGGGCACACCTGCCACGTGGGTTGGATTATAATCCTCGTCAAGTTCAAATTGGTTGGGATTCATCCACACGTCTGCCCCGTCGGGTGACACGTATATAGGCATATCACCCATAAGCTTTATGCCGATTGAGTTGCAGTAATCGTGGAGAATTTGCCAGTCACCGAAAAAGCGGTACTGCAAGAATTTGTGATAGTCAATCTCGGCCTTTAATTTATCGGCATACCGTTCTATAACAGAGGGGGTGTAGGCTCTGTCCTCTGTTTTCCAAAAGCATAGCTCTTTGCCCTTATAGTGACGGCGGATTGCCATAAACAGTGCGTATGGCTCAAGCCAGAATTTGTTTTCTGCCACAAAATCGTGATAGTCTTTGTGGGGAGTAAACTTTGCAAAGGCACCTCGCAAAATTTTATCCTTAACCGAGCGGACGGCGGCGTAGTTTACATATCCGCTTTCACCCAAGGGTATGGCGCCGCGCTCTGCAAGTCCGTCCTCTGCAAGCCGCTGAAGGTCGATATAAAGTTCACTGCCTGCAAAGGCTGACAGCGGCTGATAAGGACTATTTCCTTTGCCTGCAGGATTTACGGGAAGCACCTGCCAATAGGTTTGCCCTGCCCTTTTCAATTTGTCGGCAAAGTCAATTGCCTCTTTACCCAAAGTACCGATTCCGCCTTGGGTTGACAGCGCGCTTATCGGCAAAAGTATGCCTGCTGACCGTGTTAACATCCTATCACCTCATAAAGTAACGTTAATATATTTTGAATTTTCACATTAAATATGCAAAAAATGATTGAAACCTTGCTCAGTTTATTTTAGAATAGAACAAAAGGAGTGGAAATATGAAAACTGTTGTGCTTGACTGCAATACCGTTGTTTCAAATGGTGACATATCCCTTGAGCCTATTTGCGCTTTGGGTGACACCTTTTTGTACGATATGCTTAATGAAGATGAAATTTTGCAGGTTGCAGAGGATGCCGACGCTATTATTTGCAACAAGGCAAATATGAACAGTCGGGTTATTGACCACTGCAAAAGCTTAAAATATATCGGGCTTTTTGCCACAGGCTACAACAACGTTGACCTTGACGCCGCTACCAAACGGGGTATTGCCGTTTGCAACGTGCCCGACTACTCTACCCACTCGGTTACTCAGCATACTATCGGGCTTATGCTTAGTATGGCAGGCAGTATCTGTGCCTACGACCGCTCGGTCCATTCGGGTGATTGGTGCCGCAGTGCCGCATTTACCTATCTTACTGAGCCTATGTGCGAGGTCAGAGGCAAAACTCTTGGTATATTTGGCTTTGGCGCCATCGGTAAATCGGTGGCAAAGGTTGCAGATGCCCTTGGTATGAAGGTTATCGTTTGCACCCGTACCCAAAGGCCTGACTGCCCTTACGAATACGTAAACAAAGAGGAATTGTTTAAAAATTCCGATTTTTTAACCCTGCATTGCCCTTTGACCGACAGTACCCGTCAGCTTGTAAACAAGGATACACTTTCCCTTATGAAAAACAGCGCCTATATCATTAACACGTCTCGCGGCGGTGTTATTAACGAGGCAGACCTGATTGATGCCCTAAACTCGGGCAAAATTGCAGGCGCCGCCATTGACGTTGCAGTTAATGAGCCTATGAAAGAGGGGGACCCTCTGCTTAACGGGAAGAATCTGATTATTACGCCCCACGTGGCTTGGGCAACTCCTGAAGCGCGTCGCAGACTTGTTGGCATCGTTGCAAAAAATCTTGAGAGTTTTATGCAGGGCGCGCCCCAAAACTGTGTAAATTTAGGTGAAGCAAATGTTTGAATTTAAAGAAGGCCAGTTGCGCGCACTTCAACTGAAATCCCTTGAAATACTTAAGGCTTTCAAGGCGTTTTGCGACCAAAACGAGCTTACGTTCTTTTTGTGCGGCGGCGGTTGCATCGGCGCTGTGCGACACGGCGGATTTATTCCTTGGGATGATGACATTGACCTGTTTATGCCACGCGCCGATTACGAAAAGCTGTATGAAATTTGGCAGGATACCGACAAATACGCCTTGCTTCGCACCGACAAGGATAAATACTGCGGTCAGTACATAACTACTTTTGTGGACAAGACCACCCGATGCATAACCAAAGAGCAAGAAAATCTGACCGATATTCCACGTGGCATTGCTCTTGACATTTTACCCTTGGATGCCTGCCCTGACGGTAAAATTGGACGGCTTACTCAAAAGATAAACGCCGTTTTGTTTTGCCTTTACAATTATGGTGTGCCGCAAAATCACGGTGGAATAGTAAAATTGGCTTGCAAATTTTTGCTTGCACTTAAGCCTACCGAAAAAGCAAGGCTCAAGGCGTGGAAAAAATATGAAAAGCGGATGACCAAATATTCCCTTAAAGATTGCAACAAGGTGGTTGAGCTTTGCTCAGGATTGGGATACATCGGCAACGAATTCCCGAAAGAATGGTTTGAAAGCGCCGTGTATCTGCCTTTTGAAGACACCGAAATGCCTTTGCCAAAGGGGTACGACCAATATCTGCGCTACGTTTTTGGGGATTATATGCAGCTGCCCCCTGAGGATAAAAGGCACGGCAACCATTCATTTGTTGAACTTGAATTTTAACCGTTTTATTTTACACCGATATTGAAAAATTATCAAGAAAAACATATAGTTTTCTTGTTTTGGAGGATTATTATGTATAACATTAAAATTTCAGGCGGTAACGAGGGTGCAAAATACGACCTCAAACAAACTGAAAAAGACGGAATCATTACCATTGACGTGAACGTTACCCTGCCTCAAACAGAGGTGCCAAAATGGGTAAAATTTAATTGGCAAATTCCTACCATCGAAAGCTTCGGCGTATGGGGTCCCCTGATTAGCGACAAACGTTCCATCACTCCTTGTTGGGCAATGCGCAAATCACCCTCCCGACTTGCTGCAGGTATGCCCATACTTGAAATTTTCTCTAAAAAGGATATTAACCATTGGTGCTTTGCCTCCTCTGATACAACAACTCCTATGAATATTGCTGTTGGCGCGCACGAAGAAGGTGCCAATGTTGACGTTTGCGTTGAACTTTTCACCACACTTACGGCTCCCCTTAAGGAATACAAGGCTACTTGGCGCATTGATACACGCCCTATTCCCTTTTATGATGCCATTTACGGCGTTTCAGCTTGGTGGGAGAATGATTTGGGATTAAAGCCTGCCTACGTGCCCGATGCCGCAAAAATGCCTATGGACTCTCTTTGGTACAGCTTTCATCAGGTGCTTGACGTTGAAGGCATCCTTGAGGAATGCCGTCTTGCCAAGCCTCTTGGTATGGATACCGTTATTATTGACGACGGCTGGCAGACCGAGGATAACAGTCGCGGCTATGCCTATTGCGGTGACTGGGAGGTTGCCCACAGCAAAATGGGTGATATGAAAGAGTTGGTTGACCGACTTCACGAAATAGGCATTAAGGTTATGCTTTGGTACTCGGTACCCTTTGTTGGTATACACTCAAAGAAATACGAAGAATTTAAGGATATGCTTCTTAACGCTTGGCACGGTGACAACGCCTTTGCCCTTGACCCACGTTACAAGGTTGTCAGAGAATATTTGATAAACAACTACGTTAACGCCATTAAGAACTGGGGTCTTGACGGACTTAAACTCGACTTTATTGACTTTTTTGCCCTCACCGACGAGGCTATTAAGCCTGATGACCGCCGTGACTTTATTTCCCTTGAAGAAGGTATTGATTGCCTGATGACCGAGGTTAAAGACAAATTGACTGCCCTTAACCCCGAAATCTTGATTGAGTTCCGTCAGCGTTACGTGGGCCCCTCTATCAGAAAATACGGCAATATGCTCCGAGTTAACGATTGTCCCAGTGATTCCTTCACCAATCGCGTGGGCGTTATTGATTTGCGCCTTACCTCAGGCAACACCGCCGTTCACTCCGATATGGTTATGTGGAACGTTAACGAGACGGTGGAGTCTGCCGCATTGCAGATTGCATCGGTTCTTTACGGCGTGCCTCAGGTGTCCGTCAAGCTGTGCCAAATGAGTGAAGAGCACAAGCAGATGATTAAGTTTTACCTTGGCTTTTGGCGTGAAAACCGTCAGGTGCTTCTTGACGGCAAGTTGACCGTCCGCGAGCCTTTGGCATATTACAGTCTTGCCTGCTCAACCTTGGGTGATAAAGAAATATTCACCACCTTTGCCGACCGTTTCATTGAATGCAAAACTAAAGAATCCACCATTGTTAACTGCTCAAGTTCAGACAGTCTTATAATCAAGGGTTGCAAAGGCAGAAATTACACTGTGGTTGACTGCCTTGGCAACAAGGTTAGCGAGGGCAAAATTGACGCTGATTTGTTGGAGGTGGAAATGCCTCTTTGCGCTATATTTAATGCAAAGTAAGGAGTGTTAATTATGAAAAAGATAATAGCCTTATTACTATCGTTAGTACTGCTTGTAGGCTTCGTTGGCTGCGGTGAGCAAGCAAGCGACGTATCCTCAAAGGCTTCGTCCAAAGTATCCTCCGTTCAGTCGGTGGTATCTAAAAACGCCACACAGTCAAAAGTGCCTGAGCCAGAGCCCTTTTACTCAAAAGTAATCACCTTTACAAAGGCTGATTTGGACAAGGCAAACAGCACCCAATACGTTAAACCTAAGAATATTATTTTTATGGTTGGCGACGGTATGGGACTTAACGACATCACCATTTGCAACAAATTCAGTGATTTTAAGTTTGACTTTGGTTTGGTCCTTGACCAGCTTAAAAACAAAGGCTTTGCCACCACAAAATCTGCCAGCAGCGAGGTTACCGACTCTGCCGCATCGGCTACTGCCCTTGCAACAGGCACTAAAACTGCCAACGGAATGGTGGGTCAGGATATGTATGGCAGAGATTTGAAAAACATCAGTGAGATTGCCCGTGAATGTGGCAAAAAGGTAGGTATAGTTACCTCTGACAGTGTTTTGGGCGCTACCCCATCGGGCTTTGCAGTGCACAATATATCAAGAAACAACACTGCAGAACTTGCTCTCTCATTTATGAAATTCAAGCCTGATGTGCTTATCGGCAACGGATACAATGATTTTATAAGCGGTATTTCCGCAGAGGAAGATACGAAAGCGATGTTTAAAAACGTTAACGTTGCAGCAGATTTTGGTATGTTTGAGTATTGTTTGACCAAATCCGAGAAAAAAGATTTGCCCTTCTTTGGCTTTACGGGATTTGGTATGAAATCGGGTGACTACCGCTTGGGACAGGCAACCGAAATGGCCCTTAAAACCCTTGAAAATGAAAATGGATTTTTCCTTATGATAGAAAATGCAGGCACCGATTCAGCAGGTCACAGCAACAACATTCAAGGCAAAGTGGATAACGTTGCATTCTTTGACAAGGCGGTTGCCGTTGCCGTTAAATATTGTATGGAGCATCCCGACACAATGCTTATTATCACCTCTGACCATGAGACAGGCGGTGTAACTCTCCCCGAGGGTGACGATTATCAGCTTAGCGACGTTAAGTTTACAACCGACGGGCATTCAGGAGTTAACGTTGGCGTGTTTGCTCTTGGCTACGGCACCGAGTATTTTAACGGCAAAACAGTGGACAACACCGATATTGCAAAGTTTGCAATCAAAGCCGTTAAAGGCGAATGGTAAAAAATGCCGATTCCTAAAAGGAATCGGCATTTTTATCGTTGCGAAGCAACATATCGAGTTTTAACATATCGACCATACGCGCCACCTCTCCCAAAGGGCGAGGCTAATTTTAAAAGCGGAACGGATAAATCCGTTCCCTACAATGTAATTTTAACGCTCTGCGTTTATTCACAGTTTGTAGGGGAGGATATCATCCTCCCGCAAAAAACACGGGGTTTTTGCTGTGTCGGCACAACACAACAGAACCCTCCCCTTGTGTTCTACTCAAAGCATAGTATTGATAGCGGGGATTTCTTTTTCAAAAGCACCCTCAATGATGTGGTTGTTGTCGGTCAAGATATACAGTATTTGACCGATTTGCAAATCAAGGTCAACATTTTTTATTACCCTGAATGTCATTTTATTACGGTAATTTTTTTCCAATTGAGCAATGATTTGTTTCTTGTAACTATGCTTGTTGGGAGTAATTAAATATATCTCACCACTTCTGTAACGGGGCCACAAAGCCCCTTTTTTATTTTTGATGCCGATAACAATATGCTTGAATTTCTTTTTGTCACCATAGGTTATCTCAAAAGGTGTGTATTTATTCACCAATAAAGCTGCAGCAATAATAACCACTAAGCCTATAAGCCCAAGCAAAAAGCTTTCAAAATATGCACCCAACCAAATCGGCAGTGCACACGACGATGCCAAAAATGTAGTTAAAAGTCTCCATTTTGTAGGCTTGTACACTGTCTTTTTACACAGTCTGCAAGTTCTTGAAGAATCTGCAAAAAACTCATAATATTTCAAGGTATCTGCCACAGCGCGTTCCCGTTCTTTAAAAGAATACTCACCGCAATAGGGGCATCTAACGGTCAGATGCTCCTCGTTAGGCAGCCATTCCCGAGACATACTTTTCATCCTTTCAAGTAAACATAAAGACACAAGGGGGACAGTTCTGTTGTGTTCGCTCGCCCACCTTGGTATTAAATCTCATTTTTATTATACTCTTCGCGCTACTGCTTGTCAACACAACCGGTCTATCCCCGTGTGTTGCGCCTCATCCCTCGACATCCCGTTAATGCGGGTCGTCAAAAATTGCCGACCCCTACAAGTTTTGTTGCTTTGCAACATATCACGCCTTCGTAAGAAGGCATATACAATCCGTCCCGTAGGGACTACCGACATTATTCATTATTCATTAGCGAAGCGACTTCATTCTTCATAAAAAAAGGAGGGCATAACGCCCTCCTGTAAAGATATAACTATTACCCGCGGTAGCTGTTTTCAACCTCGCACTGTTGTTCAAAAATGGGTTTGTAGTTGTTGATTATCTCGCTAATTGTCTTTTTACTGCTACGAAGTGCAGTCCAGAAATCCCACTGCACCGACCAGGTGCTACCTACGCCTGCCCAAACACTTTCGCGAACTTTTGAGCACATATCAGCAAGCATTTGGTCACCTTCTTCATCAAGCCAGAAGCTGAGGTCATTTTCATCCTCTTTAACGTACTGCTTATCAAAGGCATGCTTTGCAATTATGTAGTTAAGTGAGCCCTGTGGATTTTCGGTTGAGGTTACGATTGCATACGCCTCACAGCCGCCAAACACGTATCCGTCAGTGTTATCGGCACCTGCAGGCAGAGGCACAACGCTAAAATCAAAGGGCACCTTTTCGCCGTCAGTATGCAGATTTTTTGCAACGTTATAATCCTCATAAACCAAGGTTGCAACCTTGCCGGACTTGAATTCGCCGTCACCTGCAATCTTCTTATCGTACAGGTCGCGGAACATCTGTAATCCGTTAACAACGGCACTGTCCTCAAAGTTTGTTTTTACGCTGCCGTCATCATTAAGGGTCATAAGCTCGGCTGCATTCATACCAAGAACGTAGCGAGCGCTCCAGCCTTTATAGCCCAAATAATCGGGAAGCGTGTCGTTGTTTTCATCAACAGAGCAAACCTGCTCGCACACTTTAATAAAATTATCCCAATTCCACTTGCCCTCTTGATAATACTGAGTGGGAGTCTTTTCTACACCGCATTTTTTAAGCAGGGTGTCGTTAACCGCCATAACTGCAGGGGTTACAAGATAAACGTCAAGAGAATAAAGCTCGCCTGAAAATTTAAAGTTATTTTCTGACAGTTCAAGAGAGTCGGCAATAACAGGGTGGTCGAGTGCCAAAACACCCAAGTCTTTAAGTTCCTTCTGACTGTAAACCATTCCGCGTGATGCAGCTCTTGGCCACAGCTTTGAATAAAGATATATTACGTCGGGAGCATCCTTTGCGGCAAAGTCGGTGATAAACTTGCTTTCCCAACCTTCCCACTCAACGAAAAGACGCTGGGTCTTGCCGCCGTAAACCTGCTCAAAATATGCGTCAAACTCCTTTGCTTCGTCTGTAAGACTGCCTTTATAATCGTAAATGGTAACGGTGCCTGAATTTGACAATGCTTCAAGTGTTTCGGCACTTACGTCACCAACACCGCCGGGAATATCCTGCCAGTACTTGCCGTCGTTTCCTTCATTGTGGGCTCCGCTTGATTTGCATCCTGCAGCCATAACTCCAAGAGCAAAAATCATTACAAGCACAAGTAACAAAGAAATAATGCGTTTCATTATCATACGCCTCCTTTTAAATAAGTTTAGCACCTACAACAACACTCTTCAATGTTAAAAACGATTGAGTTTTTATATATAACGATACTGTTTGGGTGATTTTTTACAAAACAAAAGGGGTTTGTTTGTTCTTTTCGATACTAAAAAGCACCGTCAAAATGACGGTGCTTTTATATTAAAAGGGGCATATCGGCAATTTTAAAGACAACCTGCACTTTGCCACCGATATATCAGGGTACCCTTTGCTTGCCCCTGATACATAGTATGCAGGTTAAATATTTTTGACAGTATAACCAACCCGCTTGCTTTGACCGGGCTCAAGAATAACCGCGTAGGGCTTATCTTCAAAATTGCCCGTTTCGTCCTCGTAGGCAGGCATACCGTTCCAAGGCTCAAGGCAAACGTAGGGTGAATTTTCCTTATAAATTGTCCAGACGGCGAATACGTTGAAATCGCTTATATCCATTTCAACACCCTTGCCGCTTTGCTTGTTAACAAGGCGCACAAATTTGCTTTTTGGCTCAACAAGAACAAAAGCATCCTTTTCAAAATCGGAATAGTGCAAATCAAATTTGGCGGTCATTTTGCGCTCATCAAAGCAGTCGGGGGTTGCAAGCCCGTTTTCGTTTACGCGATAGAGGGTTGCGCCATCGTCCTCGGGCATTTCAAGGCGCCAGTCCTCTACGTTGCCTGTGCAAAATCCTGGGTGTCCGCCAATGCAGTATGGCATTGGACGGTTGTCAAGGTTGGTTACCTCAAAGTGAGAGGAAAAACCCTCTTCACTGATTTTATGAATAACGGTAACCTTGAATTTGTAGGGGTACTGTGCCAAAGTTTCGTCGTTATACTGAACGGAAAGTTCAATTCTATCAGCCTCAATCACGTCGGGAGTAAACTCCATAAAACGAATAAAGCCGTGCTTACCCATTGAATAAGGCTTGCCCTCAAAACGAACGGAGCCGTCTTTTAGTCCACTGCAAAAAGGGAAAAGCAAGGGTGAGCTGCCTGCCCAAAAGTTTTCGTCACCGTACCACAAAACGTCTTTGCCGTTAACTTTGTAGGATTTAAGCTCGCCGCCGCGAGAGGCTACCTCTGCACAAGCGTTACCCGTTGACAATTTATATACCACAAAAATCACTCCTTTTTTATGGATTTTACCACATAATTTTTGGCAATACAAGTGGTGTTGCAATTTTTTTGCAGCAGGTGTATAATTAAAATATAAATTCCCTAAAGGAGAATTTGCTTTATGGATTTTTCTGTTTCTCACAAGTTAACAAGAATAGCACAAGGCGCCGCGAGGATTATTCTTGAGGCAAAACGCAATATGTCAGTTGACTCTAAAGAGGGGCATGGCAACTTTGTAACCGAATATGATTTAAAGGTGCAAAATTACATTAAAAGCCACGTTGCCGACCTTTTCCCCCATGCTAAATTTATTGGTGAAGAAGATACTAAGAAATCTGAGCTGCCTATGGGTGAGTGCATTATTGTTGACCCCATAGACGGCACCTGCAACTTTATGTATGACTACAAAACAAGTGCAATTTCAATTGCTTTTCTTCGGGACCGAAAGGTTGTGGCAGGTGTAATCTGTCAGCCATATCTTAACGAATATTTTACTGCTGAGCTTGGCAAGGGTGCCAAGCTTAACGGCGGTTTTATAAAAGCTTCCGACCGTCCCTTTGAAAAATCTTTGGTGCTTTTTGGCACCTCCCCCTACAATCCCGAATTTGCACAGCGCACCCTTGCTATTGCAGGTGAGTGCTTGCGAGATGCTATGGATTTGCGTCGCAGTGGCTCTGCCGCCACCGATATGGCTTGGATTGCAAGCGGTCGTGCTGACCTTTTCTATGAGCTGCAGCTTTCTCCTTGGGATTTTGCCGCAGGCTCTCTTATTTGTGAAGAGGCAGGCGCCAAGGTTGTGCAGATAGACGGCTCACCCCTTGATTTTGGCAAAAAGTGTAGTGTTGTTGCAGGTAGTCCTGCCGCAGTTGACGAGTTTATCCGCCGCTTCAATGATTAAGGCAAACGATTATTGGCGCTCTGTCTTTGGGTGCAAGGTTTACCGTCTTTCTGTTGAGGGTGGCAAAACCTGTCCCAACCGCGACGGCACTTGCGGTGTGGGTGGTTGCACCTTTTGTGCAGAGGGCTCGGGCAATTTTGCCGAGCAGACAGGTGATATAAACGCCCAACTTGACGCCGCAAAACTGCGAGTTATTAAAAAATGCGCCGACGGAAAATTCATCCCCTATTTTCAGTCATACACCGCCACTCACGGCAACACGGACTCTCTTTTTGAACGTATGAGCATTGCCATCCGTCGAGAAGATACAGTGGCCATTGCGGTGGCAACCCGTCCCGACTGTTTGCCTGAAAATGTGTTAGAAAAACTGTCGGCACTTAATAAAATCAAGCCTGTTTACGTTGAATTGGGGCTTCAGACTGCCGATGATACCCTTGCAAAGAAAATTAACAGAGGCTACGATACCACAGTTTATATTGACGCCTGCAGCCGACTTAAAAAGGCAGGGATAAATATTATCACCCATATGATAATCGGTCTGCCCAATCAGTCGAAAGAGGAAGTTTGCGCTACCGCGCGGCTTATTGCACAAACGGCAGGGGGAATTAAAATTTCACTGCTTCACGTGTTAAAGGGCACTGCCCTTTATAAAGCCTATCTTTCGGGGGATTATACTCCCCTTGAAAAAGATGAATATATCGGTCTTTTGTGTGATGCCCTCTCTTGTCTTAACCCTGATACCGTAGTTCACAGAATGACGGGTGACGGTGACAAGAGGATTTTGGCGGCGCCTTTGTGGAGTGCCGATAAAAAGGATGTTATGGGCGCAATCGACCTTGAGCTTAAAAAGCGAGGACTTGTATGATAAAATTTGAAATGAGCAACTACCCTACCCCTGAATCAAAGCAAATCCGCCTTGAAGTTTTTGTGAATGAACAAGGCTTTGAAAATGAGTTTGACCAATTTGACGAGGTAGACAAAGCCTTTCACTTTGTTTTGTTCGATGACGGCTTGCCCGTTGCAACCTGCCGAATGAACAAAGAGGCAGAGGGAATTTATCACATAGGCAGAGTTGCCGTTAAAAAGGATTGCCGAAAGAAAGGCTACGGCGCAAAGGTTATCGCCGAGGCAGAGGACGCCGCAAAGGATATGGGCGGCAAGATGATAACCATCGGCTCACAAGTGCAGGCGGTGGGATTTTATTGCTCCATTGGCTACACCAAACAGGGCGAGGAATATATTGAAGAAGGCAAGCCTCACGTGAAGGTTGTTAAGTGTATATAAAAATCGGTTGCGAGGCAACATATCGAGCCAATAGGCATATCGAGTTTTGCTTGCAAAACATATCGAATTGCCAAAGGCAATATATCGAGCGAACGAAGTTCGCATTTCTACGCCTCATCCGTCACGGCTTTGCCGTGCCACCTTCTCCCACCGGAGAAGGCTATTTTATTTATACATCAATTAAACTTTTTCCCAAACAAATCTTTTGGATGAATATCAAAAGCATCAAATATATTAAATGCAACTTTTACATCCATTCTTGGCGGTAGTATTCCGCTTTCCAATTTATTCAAACTGCCTATACCTATTCCTAAAATTTTTGCCATTTGCTTTTTAGATAGTTTGTGCTGCTTTCTTAACATAGCAACGTTGTAACAAAATATACTGCTATCGTTTTTAAAGTTATCCATAAATATCTCTCCTTTTTATGAAGTATAACACAGAGATTCACAATCATAATTCCGTATTAGAATTATCAAAAAATTTTTCAAACAAAAAAGCCTTCTCCTGTGGGAGAAGGGGGACCGCTTGCGGTGGATGAGGAGTAACAATGCTACCTTACAACAAAAATTTAGTTTCTAATGCAAGAAACTTACGAAAAAATATGACACCTGAAGAAAAGCACTTATGGTACGATTTTCTTAAAAGACTACCTGTTACAGTAAAAAGGCAACACAATATAGAAAATTATATCGTTGATTTTTATATAGCATCTAAAAAGGTTGTTATTGAAATTGATGGATCACAACATTACACCACCGAGCATCAGCAATCAGACCGACAAAGAGATATTACACTTTCAAACTGGGGTATCACAGTTTTAAGATACTCTAATAAAGATATAAACCAAAATTTTAGAGGCGTTACAGAAGATATTTTACTTAAATTAGGAATTTCTTTTTCTGAACTGAAGATAAAATAATTCTACGCCTCATCCGTCACGGCTTTGCCGTGCCACCTTCTCCCACCGGAGAAGGCTTTCTCTCGTTGCGGAGCAATATATCGAGCCAATAGGCATATCGAGTTTTGCTTGCAAAACATATCGAATTGCCAAAGGCAATATATCGAGCGTTTGATAGAACGCATATTCTGCGCCTCATCCGTCACGGCTTTGCCGTGCCACCTTCTCCCACCGGAGAAGGCTTTCTCTCGTTGCGGAGCAACATATCACGCGTTTGAAAAGAAAGCTTGTATAAAAACAACACGTTACATTCTTAACCGAATGTAACGTGTTTTAATTTATTCCACTATCATTTTAATTAAATATCTGCCGATACGTTCTTGAAATTTAAGTCCGTCGGTAAGCAATTCCTTAGGCATATTGTTTATAAAGGCGTCAGTTTCATACGTAAAGTTGCCTTTATAGCCTATCTCTTTAAGAGCGGCAGTAACTTCGTACCAATTCGTCTTGCCATAAAAAGGCGACGTATGGGTATCTGAATGGAAATCGTTATCGTGAACGTGGAGGCAACCAATACGGTCGGCACCTAAATAACGGATGAAATCTGCCGTGCTTCTGCCAACTATATGACAGTGACCTAAATCAAGACAGCCTGTAATCCACGGACTGCCGATTTCGTCAATCCAAGCGGCAAATTCTTCGGGACTTGAGCAGGTGTCATCCTCAATATAGCCTGTAAACTCGTTGCACTGCCACATATTTTCAAGAGCAACCTTAACGCCGTATTTTTCGCAATAAGGAATTAAATCGCGGTAATATTTTATGCTAAGGTCGTGCATTTCTTGCTTGTTCTTGCGGTAATCGCCGTAATGGATGGGGTGCACCACCATAATCTTTACACCAAGCATCCCTGCAATTTCAAGGGCGCGCAGTGTAAGAGGCAAAACTTCACCCTCATAATCAGCCTGATTCTTAAATCTGAAGGGGGCGTGGGCTTGCACAAAGGTCATACCGCACTCCTCTGCGGCAAGGCGGATACGCTCCACCTCTGCCTTATAATTATCACCTACAAAAGCGTCACCCTCGTTATTCATACGAAAAAGGGAAAGGTCAACGGCATCAAAGCCTGCTTGAGCAATCAGTTTTACTGCCTCAGCGGTGTCAACCTTGGCAAAGTTGGTGAACATCACTAATTTCATAACTCAAACCACTCCTTAGCAATAGGCGTTATGTTGTTTGCAATGGCGTTAACGCCTTTTATGTTGGGATGAACAAGGTCACCCGAAAGTCCCCAAGTGCCATTCATAAGTTCAAGACCGCTCACGTATTTTGCATTGGCAAAGCCGTACTCGGCAATCAGGCGCGACATTATCTTGCGGAACTGCGCAATCTTGCCCTCTTCCCCATAAAAAATATCACTTGCCTGATAGGTTGTGTCAACAAATATAAACTTGCGGTCAGGATGGGTAGTGCATAGGGTTGTGATAAGGTTGCGCGCCCTTTTTTCATACTCTTCGGTAGAAAAACTGACAAAGTTTGCGCCAAAGCTAACAACGGCACAGTCAAAATCCAAGGTACAAAGGTAGTCCACCATTTCGGATTCTGCATGGCAAGAGCCTGCGTATCCCTTGTTAAGATAATCTGCCCCAAAATTCTCTGCCAATTGATAAACCCAGGTAGTTGTAGGAAGCAGCGAAATGCTGCCATGAGTGATTGATGACCCATAGGCAAGCAAGGTTTTATTTGGCAACATTTCAGCAGAGGGCAGTGAAACATCCCCCTCTACATCGTATATAACAGGGTTACTGCCGCACAAAATGAGCCTTACAACCTTTGGAGAATAAAGCAAGCCGTTTTCATTAGTAATGCGCTCAAAAGCAGGCATACGCTCTGTATCAAGAGGGAGTTCAATCCATCTGGGTTCCGATGAACCTGCAAATTTGCTTGTCTGCCACCCTGCCTGAATACTGCCATAATAAACGTAAATATCGCCGCTTAAGATTTTAATTCGGGCAGTGCCTGAATTTATCACAAAGCGAAGCTCAACACCTGTGGCATTGCGATTCATACGTTTGCCCTGTTCACAAAGGGCAGCCTCTACCGAAAGGGGTGCGCGAAGCATTGCAAAGCCACCGTCCTCGGTAGGTAAAAGTTGGTCTACGTTATGCAGTAAAATGTTTTTAAAAATCATTTAAGTATCTCCTCAATAAACTGAGTCAGTTCTTTTGCCCCTGCCTCGTGACCTGCCTGATTGGGATGCCAACCACCGCCGTCAAAGTTCATAAAGCTTGACATACACAGATAAATTTCTGCTTTTTCACCGCCGTTATCGTCAATAGCGCGCTTGATATAATCCTTAACGAAAAGGCCTGCCTCATCCTCATAGCCTGTTCCCATTATGCCGTAATACCATACGATTTTTGACTCAGGACGGGTTTCACGCACAAGCTTTATAAGGTCATAGGCTACCTGATAAAGCTGTTCTTCAGAAATGTCGTGTTGCTTGTAATAGTTATGGTCGTTGGTGCCAAGAGCAATTACCACAACGTCGGGCTGACGATCAGGCTTATAGTCACCCAAGGATTTGCGTGCCCAAGAAAGCTTGTTCCAATAATCAGCAATTGGCATACCCAGACCGTATGAATAGGCAAGTCCGCTTCGTGCCACCGTTGATATATCGGCATTAAGTGCCTTTGCCGTCTTAAAAGCATAGGTATCGGTGCCTGATGATCTGTCGGGATTAGAAGGACTGTCGGCATCTGCTCTTACAGTCAGGTTGCCAAAGCCTGCGGTAACTGAGTCACCCAAAAATTCAATATAACGCTCACTGTCAGCAGGGCGCTGAGTAGGCACGCCATTCATTGTAACAGACACAAGGTTGTCATAGCCAAAGTTAAGCTCGGTCTGTCGGTAAATCTTAAAGGTATGGGCACCTCTTTTTAAGTCTTTTGCAAGAATAAGGGTTGAGGGAGCCTCGGCGCCTGCAACCGCTTCTATCTTCATTCGAGTTTCCTTGCCGTCTACAATAACAAGATAGTAACGCTCATTTCTGCCCTTTTGTGCATCGTTACATTTGTTGGTCATTTTAAGCACAACATCGCCCTCGCAATCGGCGTTAAATGCCAAAAGCTGTGCGGTGTGGTCAAAGGTAATGCAAGGCTGTGCCCCTGCATCTGAACTTGTTTTTGTGGTTGCCCATCTGCCGTCGAGTTTAAGATACTGAGTAATCTCTGCAAGCATATAGGTGCGCTCTGAATAATCGTTGACGGCAGGCACAATCTCTGACTGCACAGACGAGGTTGGTTGGTTTTTTGACGGCTTTTTGCTTGCGGTGGCAGATTGGTCGGCGCCGTTATCACCGCATGCGCCGAAAGTAAGTAAAGATAAAGTTAACATTATTGCTATCACCCTTTTAATCATTTTGTTACCTCTTTAAGTCCCAGTTTATCTTTCATAAATGCGATAAGCACCTTTGCGGCATTTTGATGGCTTTCAACCACGGGATGCCCCTTTTCCCCTGCGATATTGCGAGGCAAATCGCAGAAATAATAGCCTTTCTCCTCACCGCCTAAATCGGCAATTGCTTTTTGCAGTAAGCCTTTGGCAGGATTGGTTGCCATTCCATACGCCCAAACAATTTTAGCATTGGGATTTTTAAGCCGCACAAACTCAAGCAGCTCTTTTGCCTTTGCCAAAAGCTCCGTTTCAGCATTTGCACCGTACAGCTTGCTGTGGTCATTGGTGCCAAGGTTGATTACAACCACGTCGGCAGGACGGGCAAAATCGTGTGCGCCTACATCGCGGGTAAAGCTTACTCTGTTATAACGGTCGGTTATAGACATATTATTTTTATCAAAAGAGAAGGGCAATCCACCGCAGCAAACCGAAGAAAAGTCGGCGTCAAAGGCTTCGGCAGTGAAAAATGCATAGGTTTGAGTTGAATCGGAATACTGACTGTCAAAACTGCCGTTTTCAAAGTCAAGATTGCCAAGACCTGCAGTAAGGGAATCACCCAAAAACTCCATAAGCAAAGCCTTCTTTTCAGGCTTATCCTCACAAATCACGCCATTCATTTTTATGCTTACAACGGTTTCGTTGCTGTATTCGGCAGGGTTTGAACGGCATATTTTTATTTCGTGCACACCGCGAGACAACCCCTTTGCCACTGTCACGGCATACTCACCTGATGCCACGTTTGCCTCTGTTTGAATTCTTTCCTGACGGACGCCGTCAATATATACGGTGTAGTGGCGGAAGCGGTAGGACCAACTGGCGTTGCTTTTTACGTTTATCGTAATATCGCCCTCACAGTCGGCGTTGAAGGTGAAGTTTGCACCCGCCTGATCAAACACCATTCCGTTTTGATTAACAACACAGCGGTTGCCCAAGGTTAAGCGGTCGGCAACGTCTATTACGTTGTATTTCCACTCTTTATACTCGTTTTTGGTAGGATAAACTATGCTTGTAACCTGAGAGTTGACAGGCTTGCTTGACTTGTCGGACGAAGCTGCCTTTGAAGAGGGTGTTTCGCTCCCCCCTGCACAGCCCGTTAATATAAAGCAAATTATGGCTATTGCCAACAGTTTTTTCATTTATAATGCCTCCTTGGTAAACTATAAAAACATTATAAACCCAGCCTTGCTTATTTTCAATAAGCATTTCACACACAAATTGCTAAATTTTTTGTGGGTTTGGCACAACCCCCTTGAATTTGCAGGAAAATTTGGTATAATATAGGGGCATCGTGCCATTAGCGGTGCAAATAAAGGCGGCGCCTATGCTAAAAAGAAGGCGGACGCGCATCATCCGCGCGTTGAACGGAGAAAATTATGAGCAACAAATTCTACATCACAACGGCTATTGCCTACACCTCTCGCAAGCCTCACATCGGCAACTCTTACGATATTGTGCTTGCCGATATGATTGCACGCTACAAGCGTATGCGCGGCTTTGACGTTTATTTTATGACAGGCTCTGACGAGCACGGTCAGAAAATTGAAGAGCAGGCTAAAGAGGCAGGCATCACTCCCAAGGAATACGTTGACAACGTGTCAGGTCAAATCAAAATGGTTTGGGATAGCCTTGACGTTACCTACGATAAATTTATTCGCACCACCGACGACTATCACGAAAAGGCAGTTCAGCACATCTTTAAGCGTCTTTACGACCAAGGTGATATTTATAAGGGCAAGTACGAAGGCAAATACTGTGTGCCCTGCGAATCCTTCTTCACTCCCTCACAGTTAAAAGATGGCAAATGCCCCGACTGTGGCAGAGACGTAATTGACGCTCACGAGGAAGCATATTTCCTGCGCCTTTCAAAATATGCCGACAAATTGCTTGAGTATTATGAAAACACTCCCGATTTCTTCCTTCCCGAATCACGCAAGGCAGAAATGATAAACAACTTTATCAAGCCCGGTCTTAACGACCTTTGCGTATCAAGAAGCTCTTTCAAATGGGGTGTGCCCGTTGAATTTGACCCCGAGCACGTTATTTACGTGTGGATTGACGCCCTTTCCAACTACATTACCGGTATCGGCTACGACCCTGAGGGCAGCGGTGAGCTTTACAGCAAGCTGTGGCCTGCCGATTTGCACGTTATCGGCAAGGATATCGTCCGTTTCCACACTATTTACTGGCCTGTTTTGTTGCTTGCCTTGGGTGAGCCGTTGCCTAAGCAGGTGCTTGGTCATCCTTGGGTGCTTTTCGGCGAGGATAAAATGAGCAAGTCAAAGGGCAACGTTATCTATGCAGACGAGCTTGCCGCACGTTTTGGCAGTGATGCAGTGCGCTATTATCTGCTTAGTGAAATTCCCTTTGCTCAGGACGGCAATATCACCTATGAAAGCTTTATAAACAGATATAATACCGACCTTGCAAACACCTTGGGCAACCTTGTTAACCGCACCGTTGCAATGACCAACAAGTACTTTGGCGGCGTTGCCAACAAGTGCGCTCCCCTTGACGAGTTTGACAACGATATTATTAAGTGCGCCAACGAGACGGTTGAGAAGTATTACACCCTTATGGATGCATACCGCAACGCTGACGCTACCGATTTGGTTATGAATTTTGCCAAGCGTTGCAACAAATATATTGACGAGACTGCTCCTTGGGTGCTTGCTAAGGATGAGGCACAAAAGGGCAGACTTGAGTCGGTTATGTATCATTTGCTTGAGAGCATCCGCATTTTGTCTGTGCTTCTTGAGCCTATTGTGCCTAACTGCTGTAAGGGTATCAAGGCACAGATTAACTGTGACAATACCGACCTTGCCTTCGGTGTTACCGACGGCTTCAATGTTGGCGAGGCTACTCCCCTCTTTGCCCGTATAGACGCCGAAAAGGTGCTTAAGGAATTGGCTGCAGAGATGGAGGCCGCCAAGGCTGCCGCCGCTAAAAAAGAGGCTGCAGAGGGTGTTGCCACTATGGCAGAAATCACCATTGACCAGTTTGCAAAGGTTGAACTGCGGGCCGCAAAAATTCTTGCTTGCGAGCCTGTTAAACGCGCCAAGAAGCTGCTTAAGTTAACCCTTGACGACGGCTCAGGTAAAGAGCGCACAGTTGCATCGGGTATTGCTCAGTATTACACCCCCGATGAGCTTGTTGGCAAAACCGTTGTGGTTGTGGCAAACCTTAAGCCTGCAACCCTTTGCGGTGTTGAAAGCTGCGGTATGATTCTTGCCGCCGATTCGGGTGACGACGTTAAGGTTATCTTCCTTGACGGCGTTGAGCCCGGCTCAAAGATTAGATAAGATAAAAGTGCTTGAGTTAAATGCTCAAGCACTTTTTTAGTGAAGTTTCAAACAAAGGTTTGAAGTTAAGTTGTAATGAATTACAGTGAAGTTTTTTATAACAAAAGTGAAGTTACGTTTGCCAAAATATTTGCGAAGCAAACTTCACTATGCAGTAACTTCACTATGCAGTAACTTCACTGCAAAGCAACTTCACTTGCCCATAAGGGCAAACTTAGTTATTTAAGGAATTATCTGTTCCGATTTGCGATATGATGACGGGGTGCGGTTTTGATATTTTTTAAAGGCGCGGTTGAAATTTGCCGTGTTGTTAAAGCCGCACTGCATTGCAATTTCAAGCATAGTCAGTCCCTTTTCATTACTGCGGAGCATATTTGCCGCCTTTTCCACCCTTTTTGCCGTCAGATAATCCCAAGGGGATACTCCGTTAAGACGACTGAAAACTGCCGAATAATAGGTATCACTCATATTCGCCACTTTGGCAAGCTCACCCAAGGTTATAGGCTCTGACAGACGGCTCATCATATAGTCCATACTGCGCTCGATAGCGGCATAGGACTGACGGCGTGCCTGCCCCTTATCCTCGGCGCTTACATAGTCGAAGCCCCTCATCATCGTCACCAAAATAGAGAGCAGCTGCACCTTTACCATAAGGGTATATTCAGGCTTTTTATCGGCAAATTCCCTCTCCATTTCAAGCAGCATATTGCCGATTTTTTGAGTTTCGGCACTACCCCTCGGCAAGCGGTTTTCAAAATGCTCACTGCGGTCGTAAAAAATTCGCAGATAGTCGGCGTCAAACAAATCGTTGCCCGACGACCATATAAAACGGGGCTCAAAATGAATATTCATCAGCTCAAGACCGCCCTTGTCAATGGCGGTTATGCAGTGAATTTCGTTAGATGCAAACAAAAACACGTCACCCTTGCGGATAGAATATTCCTTATCCTTGGTGCGATATATACCACCGCCCGACTTAATCAGCACTATTTCAAACTCTATATGGCGGTGGTCACGAAATTTGCGCACACCCTCGTCAACCGACACGTTAAATAGTCTTAAAAGATATCCACCCCCTGTTGCAGAGGGTATAAGTGCCTCACTTGTTTGCATAAGTCTCACCTAATCATAAAATATTTTGCAAATATCATAACATATTTGTTGAATAAAGGCTTTATAAATGGTACATTTATTGTAGCATAGCAAAATTTAAAGTCAAGATATTTTGCAAAAGGAGATGTTCTTATGAACAAACGCTCAAACCCAAGCGACCTTCGTATTACCGACATTCGCGTGGTTGATATTGACGGGGCGCCCAAGCGTTGCACCATTCTTAAAATTATGACCAACCAAGGCATTGAGGGTTACGGCGAAGTACGTGACGCCGCAAGCAAAACCTATGCTCTTATGCTAAAAAGCCGCATAATCGGTGAAAATCCCTGCGACGTTGACCGCATCTTCCGCAAAATCAAGCAGTTTGGCGGTCCATCCCGTCAGGGCGGCGGTGTTTCGGGTATTGAGATTGCCCTTTGGGACTTGGCAGGTAAGGCTTACGGTGTGCCTGCATATCAGTTGTTAGGCGGAAAATTCCGCGACAGTGTGCGAGTTTACTGCGACACTGACGTTGACGGCAAGCACACGGGTCACGATATGGGCCTTGCCCTTAAAAAGCGTATGGATATGGGCTTCACCTTCTTAAAGATGGACCTTGGAATCGGTCTTTTACTTGACGAGCCGGGCACTCTTAACGCTCCTCTTGGCTTTATTGATGATATGAAAAAATATGCAAGCCACATTCTTAACGTGCAGGGTGGCTCGGTTACTGCCGATATGGTTAAGCATCAAAAATCATACCAGATTGTTACCACCGCTCACCCCTTTACAGGCATTCACCTGACCGAAAAGGGTCTTGATTACCTTGAAAACTATATTCGTGAGGTGCGCCAGGTTATCGGTTACGAGGTGCCTCTTGCCATTGACCATTTCGGTCACGTTTGCGTTGAGGACTGCATCCGTTTTGCACGCCGTATGGAGCCCTACAACCTTGCTTGGATTGAGGATATGGTGCCTTGGATGTATACCGACCAGTACGTTCGCCTTAAGAACAGCACCACCATTCCCGTTTGCACAGGTGAGGATATTTATCTTAAAGAGGGCTTTGAAAAGCTTATCAAGGCAGGTGGAGTTTCGGTTATTCACCCCGACGTGCTTACCTGCGGCGGTATGCTTGAATTAAAGAAAATTGCAGATATCGCCGACGAAAACGGCGTTGCCGTTGCAGTGCATATGGCAGAAAGTCCTATTGGCTGTATGGCAGCACTTCACGCCGCTGCCGCAATGCACAACGTTCTTGCCCTTGAATTTCATTCGGTAGACGTGCCTTGGTGGCAGGATTTGGTTAACGGTCTTCCCAAGCCCCTTATCAAAGACGGATTTATTCAGGTGCCCACCGCCCCCGGTCTTGGCATTGAGTCTCTTAACGAGGATTTAATCCGCGAGCATATCAATCCCAACATCCCAGGCATGTGGGAGTCTACGGATGAATGGAATACCGAGTTTTCTAACGACAGAATTTGGAGTTAAGGAGAATTTTTATGTTTGATTTAACAGGCAAGGTTGCCGTTGTTACAGGCGCGTCTCAAGGCATTGGCGAGGCTATTGCCAGAGGTCTTGCAAAGCAGGGCGCAAAGGTGTACGTAACGGGCGCAACATCTATTGAAAAGTGCAAAAAGGTAACCGACTCCATTAACGCACAGGGCGGTTGCGCCATTCCCGTTGTGTGCGATTTATCAAAGCCCGATGCCGCCAAAGAGATGCACCGCCTTACAGGTGATGCGGATATTTTGGTGCTTAACGCTTCGGTGCAGTTCAGAAAGGGTTGGCAAAACATCACCGAAGAAGAAATTGACACTCAGTTGACGGTTAATTTTAAGGCATCCTTTCAGGCTATTCAGGAGTATGAGCCATATATGGCGCAAAACAAGTGGGGCAGAATTGTAACAGTTGGCAGTGTGCAGCAATACCGTCCTCACAAGGATATGGCAATCTATGCCGCAAGCAAGTGCGCTCAAATGAGCCTTGTTAAAAATCTTGCCAAGCAGGTTGCGGCTGACGGTGTGACAATCAACAATTTGTCACCCGGAGTTATTGCAACCCCCCGCAACACCGACGCCTTGGCAGACAAGGAATATGCCCAAAAGGTGCTTGCAGGCATTCCTGCAGGATATGCAGGTGTTTCCGAGGATATGGTTGGCGCCGCATTGCTTCTTTGCAGTGACGAGGGCAGATACATCACAGGCACCGATTTGGTGGTTGACGGTGGAATGAGTTTGTAAAATACATAACAAAAAGACTGATGAAGGAAATCCTTCATCAGTCTTTTTTCATACATTATATTTGTGCTACGCCTGTTTCTTTTGCAGTTTTAATTACTGCCTCGGCAACCACCTTTGCCACCCTCTTGTCAAGAGCGGTTGCAATGATATTTTCTTCAGTGATTTGGTCATCGGGAATAAGGGATGCCAACGCATAAGAGGTGGCAACCTTCATTTCTTCATTGATGCACTTTGCGCGGCAGTCAAGTGCGCCGCGGAAAATACCGGGGAATGCAAGCACGTTGTTGATTTGGTTGGGGAAGTCGGAACGACCTGTGCCAACTACTCTTGCACCTGCTTTTTTAGCAATATCGGGCATAATTTCGGGAGTGGGATTTGCCATTGGGAAAAGTATGGCGTCTGATGCCATTGATTTAACCATAGCCTCGTCAACAAGGTTGGGGGCTGAAACGCCGATAAATACGTCGGCACCCTTAAGCGCATCTGCCAAATTACCCTTTTTACCTTCAAGATTGGTAACCTGTGCAATCTCCTCCTGAGCGGGATTGTTGTTAGCATCACCCTTGCAGATAATACCGAAACGGTCACAGAAGGTAAGATTCTTAACGCCCATATTCATAAGATGCTTGCCGATAGCGATACCTGCAGAGCCTGCACCGTTGATTACAACCTTAACCTCGCCAATTTGCTTTTTAACAAGCTTAAGGGCGTTAATAAGCGCTGCGGCAACTACGATAGCGGTGCCGTGCTGGTCGTCGTGGAAAATCGGAATATCGCAAATTTCTTTAAGCTTTTGCTCAATTTCAAAGCAACGGGGCGCAGAAATATCTTCAAGATTTATTCCGCCAAAGCTGCCTGAAAGCAAATACACCGTGCGAACGATTTCGTCAACGTCTTTTGATTTGATGCAAAGGGGAAACGCATCTACGTCTGCAAATTCCTTGAACAGAGCGCATTTGCCCTCCATAACAGGCATACCTGCTTCGGGGCCTATATCACCAAGTCCCAAAACTGCAGTGCCGTCGGTTACAACTGCAACCAGATTTGAACGGCGGGTTAAATCGTAGGATTTGCTTACGTCCTTATTTATCTCTAAACAAGGCTCGGCAACACCGGGGGTGTATGCCAAGGACAAATCCTCACGGGTATCCACGGTTACTCTTGAGATAACCTCAATTTTACCGCCCCATTCGTAGTGCTTTTTCAATGATTCCTGTCTGATATCCATTATTTAAACCTCCCAAGGAAATTTATACTGTGTAAGACCTAACTCATCACGTATCTGAGTAATCTCTTTTTGTACCGACTGGTTAATCGGCACGCCGTCCTTACGGGCAATACCGATTTCATACTCTTTTTCACCTGCAGTGTAGATGCGCTCAACACCGGGGGCTTTTTTTGACGCACGCATACTGCGGCAGATGTCGCCTGCTTTTTTACGGGCAACGTCCTCACCCATAAAATGCTCGGTGTCGATAGCGATAAACCAATGACCTAACTGATAAGGGCGAATGTTACCTTGCTCATCCTTGCCGTCAAGGTCTTTGCCGTATGCGCCGTCCTGCAAAATGGATGAGAAAAATTCAACCGCCAATGCAAAGCCGTAACCCTTGTAGCCGCCTAAAGCCTCGCCTATTCCGCCAAGGGTAGTAAGGGCTGCGGTGCCGCCGCGAATCTTCTTCAAGGCAACCCCTGCATCCCCCTCAACTGCATTGCCGTCGGTATCAATAATAGTGCCGGGGTGAACGTCTTCACCAATGCGCTCGTAATACTCGACCTTGCCGTTTTGGGTGATTGAGGTGGCGCAGTCAAAGTTAAAGTCAAATGCCTCGTCGGTTGGCACGCCGATGGTAAAGGGATTGGTGCCAAACATACCCTCAACGCCAAGAGTAGGCGCAACAGAAGGACGGGCATTGGTGCCTGTCATACCGATACAGCCTGCTTTGGTGGCCATTGTTGAGTAATATCCTGCAATGCCGTAGTGACAAGAGTTGCGCACAACAACCATTCCCATACCGTACTCTTTAGCCTTGGCAATAGCCATACTCATAGCCTTGTGGCCAATTACCTGACCCATTCCGTGATGACCGTCGATAACTGCGGTGGTGGGTGTTTCCTTTATAATTTCAATTTGGGTGACCGCCTGCTGAATACCTGCCTTAATTCTGTCAAGATAGACAGGCTTAAAGCGGTTGACACCGTGAGATTCTATACCGCGCTTGTCAGATTCAAGCAAAACGTCGGCGCAGATTTCGGCATCTGCTCGCGGAATTCCGTATCCCACAAAGGCATCGATAACAAAATCGGTTATTGTTTTCCAGTCAACAATTTGTGTTTTGTTCATAACAATTCTCCTTGACTATACCAAATTGAAATATGTCACCACAGCTTATGTTTAATATTACACCCGAATATAAAAAAATTCAAGATTTAGTTAAAGGTTTTTGGCGACTTTTGGAGTGATAAAAAACAACCAATACCCAAATGGATGCTAATACTCTCCCTTGTGGCGCAACGGCTTATTTGCCTTGCGCCCTCGCTACGCTCGGGTTCGAGTCCCTTTGGCGCGCTAAAAAAACAACCAATACCCAAATGGATGCTAATATTCTCCCTTGTGGCGCTGTGCTTTATTTGCCTTGCGCCCTCGCTACGCTCGGTTGGACGAAAGTCGTAACAGTCCACCGGACTGTTACTCTGTCGCAGTTGTTCCAACTGCTCCCTTTCGTGGTTCGAGTCCCTTCTTGCAAGCAAAAAAATAAAGTGATAACAACAGAAGTTGTTCTCACTTTATTGGCGCGCCAGAAGGGACTCGAACCCCTGACCTTTTGGTTCGTAGCCAAACACTCTATCCAGCTGAGCTACTGGCGCAAATCGGTCGTGCCAAAGTATAATATCACAACACGACAATAAAATCAAGTGTTTTTTTCAAAAAATTTAAGATTTTATTCTGACTGACTTTCATACTCTTCAAGTTCAGTGGAAAGCTGCTCCCATTTTTCCACTGCATTATTCAACTGCTCCTCAACTGTTGGCATTTTTCGGTCAGTTCAAGGGTGCGCACATAATCTGCCACACAGTCGGGAGTGGACAGTTCCTCGTTAAGCCGAGAAAGTTCCTGTTCGCAAAGCTCAATTTCCTCTTCGGTTTGCTTGACGGCGGTTTTGAGACGCCTTATCTCGCTTTGAATACGCTTTTTCTCTTTATACGCCTGACCGCCTGCACCCATTGGCGCTTTAGCCTTTACCGGAGTTTCCTGTGCAGAGTTTTCTTCACGCTTGCCTATATAATATGTATAATTGCCGTTATAAATATTCACGCCGCCCTTTTCCATAACAAAAATGCGGTCGGCAAGAGAATCTATAAACCGACGGTCGTGAGAAACAATAAGCATGGTGCCGCCATAGGCTTCAAGTGCCGACTCCAAAGCCTGACGGGAATAAACGTCAAGGTGGTTGGTGGGCTCGTCAAGAAGCAAAAAGTTGCTGCCTGACAGCATTATTTTGAGTATGGCAAGACGGGCACGCTCACCGCCTGACAGACTGCCTACCTTTTTAAACACGTCGTCGCCCTTGAACAAAAAGGCAGCCAAAGCGCCCCTGAGTTCACTTTCGGTGCGGTTTGGATATTTGTTCTGTATCTCTTCAAGAGCGGTGTTTGAGTCGGTTAAATCACTTTGTGTCTGGTCAAAATAACTGACCGAAACAGAGGTGCCGAAGCGGACTCCATCCCCCTCCCGCATAAGTTGTTTAAGCAGGGTGGTTTTGCCGCATCCGTTTGCGCCAAGCAAGAATACCCGCTCGCCGCGGCGAATGGTAAAACTGACCTCCTTATAAAGAGGGGTATCGGTATACGCCTTAGAGATATTGTGCGCCATAACGGTGTCGTTACTGCCTGCAGCTTTTGGCTTAAATGCAAAATGTATGCCCTCTGTCTCACTTTCAGGCTTTTTAAGGGTGGCATAAAGCCTGTCCACCTCTTTTTGTTTGGAATCGGCGGTTTTAATATTCTTTTCCCGATTCCATTGGTGTTGTTGCTTTATGACCGCCTCTAACCGATTGATTTCTGCCATTGTGTTTTCATAATGGCGACGTTCAATCTCGCGTTGTTCCTTTTTGAAAGCCATATAAGCGGTATAGGAGCCTTTAAAATCTGCCACGCGGCAGTGCTCAATTTCAAGGGTGCGAGTAGTGACCGCATCAAGAAAATAGCGGTCGTGGGATATGATAATTGCCGCCGATTTGCTTGATTTTAAAAAGGACTCAAGCCACTCAACCGAAGGAATATCAAGATGGTTGGTAGGCTCGTCAAGGAGCATAAGTTGTGCATCGCCTAAAAGCAGACGGGCAAGGGATATTTTTGATAACTGACCGCCGCTTAGTGACCTGAGAGGCAGATTAAGTTGATTTTCGTCAAGACCTAACCCCAACAAAGCAGAGCGGGTGCGGGCTTTGTAGGTTAAGCCGCCCTCACGCTCAAAGCTTATAAGCAAATCGTGGTAGAGGGTTATAGTCTTTTCATCGGCACCCTCAAGAGCGTTTTGCAAGGCTTCAAGCTGTTGCTCCTGCTTAATAAGGGAATCAAAAACCGACAGTGCCGCCTCGTAAGCCGTCTGATTTGAGGAGGATGCCACAATCTGCTCCATATAACCCACACGAAGACCTTTTTGCCGAACGATTCCACCTGTATCAGACTCAATTTCACCTGTAAGAAGTTTGAAGAGGGTGGTTTTGCCTGCACCGTTCATACCGATAAGACCGATTTTTTCGCCCTCGCCAATCTCCATAGAAAAGGGGTTAAACAAAGTACGCTCACCAAAAGAGACAGACAAATTGTCCGCCGCAAGAATCGACATAATTTAACCCCCTTTTTCATTTATACTTAACTTTGACATTTTAACACACTTTTTGAAATAAAACAATACCTTATAACCTTGAAAAAAGCCATAAAAAGTGGTATATTTAATACAGATTGGAGGTTTTACTATGAAAAGCAAAAAATCCCCTCGTTTTTGGACCGCCCTTGTAATTTTCAGTCTTGTGGGACAGATTGCCTGGGTTGTTGAAAATATGTATTTCAACGTATTTATCTATAAAATGTTTAACGCCGATGAAAACGCCATTTCGGCTATGGTTTCCGCATCTGCTATTGCGGCAACTCTGACCACTGTGCTTATGGGTGCGCTGTCGGATAAAATCGGCAAGCGCAAGCTTTTCATTTGCGGCGGATATATTCTGTGGGGCTTATCAATCGGTGCATTTGCACTGCTTAGGGCAGATGTTATAACTACCCTTTTCCCTGCCGTTACTTCGGCGGCGGCAGTGGGTATAAGCCTTGTTATCATACTTGACTGCGTGATGACCTTTTTCGGCTCTACTGCCAACGATGCCTGCTTTAACGCTTGGCTGACCGACTCCACCGAGGAGGGTGGCAGAGGCGCCGCAGAGGGAATCAACGCTATGATGCCGTTGGTGGCTATTTTGGCGGTCTTTGGCGGATTTATGGCATTTGACCTTGATAAAGCAGAAAGCTGGACTGCCATCTTCCTTATAATCGGTATTGCCGTAACCCTTATCGGTCTGCTTGGCATATTCCTTATTAAAGATGCACCCCACGTCAGCAAAAGTGAGGGCGGTATGTTTGCCAACATTCTGTACGGCTTTAAACCCTCGGTTATAAAGGCTAATCCTATGCTTTATTTTGCCCTTGTGGGATTTGCTCTGTTTGGCATTTCTATTCAGATTTTTATGCCATATCTTATTATCTATTACGAAAAGAGCTTGCAGATGGCAGACTACGTGCTTATTATGGCACCTGCTATTATAATTGCCTCAGTGGTTACCGCTCTTTACGGCAGATTTTATGACAAGGTTGGATTTACTAAATCGGTATTCCCTGCTCTTGCTACCCTCTGCCTTGGCTACCTGTTTTTATTCTTCTTCAAATCTACTCTGCCCGTATTTATTGGCTCACTGCTTATGATGTGCGGTTATCTGTCGGGGGCGGCAGTCTTTGGCGCAGTTATAAGGGACTGCACTCCCATTGGCAAAGCAGGTCGTTTTCAGGGGCTTCGCATTGTAGCGCAGGTGTTAATTCCCGGTGTTGTGGGCCCTGCAATCAGCGTGGCAGTGCTTAAAAATGCTCCCCTTATCACCAATAACGACGGCACTACGTCCTTTGTTCCTAATGAAAGCATATTCCTTGCGGCACTTGTTGCAGCAGTGGTTTTGGCTCTCTTTTTACTACTTAAAAAATTTGTAAAGCAAAGCAATGCAGAGGTGCAAAATGGCTGATACAAAGCGTCTTTTTACTCCTTGGGGTGAACAGTACAAAAGTGAAAATTGGCAGGTTTATCCCCGCCCTCAAATGAAGCGCGACTCTTATTATTGCCTTAACGGACAGTGGGATTTTTGCGTAGCAGATGAGGGTGTAACTCCCCTTTTTAATCAAAAGATAGAGGTGCCCTTTGCCCCCCAGTCAATACTTTCGGGGGTTGAGCAAGCCTTTGATGAAGATAAAATCCTTTTTTACCGCAAAGAGTTTTCCTTGCCCGATAACTTTAACAAAGGCAGGGTTTTGCTCCATTTCGGCGCCGTTGACCAGATTGCGCGGGTTTATCTTAACGGCAATTTTATCGGTTCTCACACAGGTGGATACGATGCCTTTTGTTTTGATATTACCCAGCATTTAGCCGATAAAAACGCCCTTATTGTAGAGGTGGTTGACCGCCTTTCAAGTTACACTCTGCCCTACGGCAAGCAGTGTAAAAAACGGGGCGGTATGTGGTACACCGAGGTGTCGGGCATCTGGCAGACGGTGTGGATTGAAAGCGTGCCCCAAAATTATATTAAAGGGCTTAAAATTGACGCCGACGACCGCTCCGTTACCATCACCGCAGAGGGTATAGAGACAGGCGTTGTTATCATCGGTGACGTAAGTCTGCCGATTTGCGAGGGCAAGGCTACCTATATCCCCGAAAGCCCTGAATTGTGGAGCCCTGAGCATCCCCACCTTTACAATTTCAAGGTGCAAAGCGGTGAGGACTGTGTGGAATCTTACTTTGCAATGCGCAAGCTTGAAATCAAAGAGGTTGAGGGCTATCCCCGACTTTGTCTTAACGGCAAGCCCTATTTCTTTCACGGACTTTTGGACCAAGGCTATTACAGTGACGGCATTTACACCCCTGCAAGTCCCCAAGCCTATGAGTTTGATATTATGAAAATGAAAGCCCTTGGCTTTAATATGCTGAGAAAACACATTAAGGTGGAGCCTGAGCAATTTTACTATGATTGTGACCGCTTGGGTATGGTGGTCTTTCAGGATATGGTTAACAACGGCAGGTATTCCTTCTTCCGCGACACCGCTCTGCCCACAATTTTTGGCGGTAAATTAAATCTTAACGACAAAAAGCTTAACAAGGATGCCGAAACCCGCTCACAGTTTGCAATGGGTATGGTAAAGACGGTAAATCAGCTTTACAACCACCCCTGCATTTGCTACTGGACTATATTTAACGAGGGTTGGGGTCAATTTTGCGCCGACGAAATGTACGACAGGCTTAAAGAACTTGACCAAAGCCGATTTATTGACTCGGCTTCAGGTTGGTTTGGCGGTGTTAAGTCGGACGTTGACAGCCGTCACGTATATTTCCGCAAGTTAAAACTTTCTTGCAAGGACAAGCCTCTTATTTTGTCTGAATTTGGCGGTTACTCATATAAAGATAACGACCACGCCTTTAACACCGAGCAGACCTATGGCTACGGCAAATTTGACAGTCGGGAAAAATTTAAAGACGCCTTTGTAGATTTATACGAAAATCAGGTTATGCCTCTTGTTAAAAAAGGATTGTCGGCGGCGGTCTATACTCAGGTTTCCGACGTTGAGGACGAGACTAACGGACTGCTTTCCTATGACCGCAAGGTAGAGAAAATCTTGCCTGAGGAGTTTGAAGGTGTGTCTGCAAAAATTACACAGCAAACTATTGACTAAAAAGTGTGAAATATTGTATAATTCCAAGTGCAAGCAGTTAAAAATAATATGAAAAGAGGGTGCTTATGGCTAACTTTAAAATAACTGACGATATTATTTACGTTGGCGTTAACGACCACGATATTGATTTATTTGAAGGACAGTATGACGTGCCTAACGGTATGGCATACAACTCTTACGTTATAAAGGACGAAAAAATTGCCGTTATGGATTCGGTGGATGGCAGATTCACTCACCAATGGCTTGACAACATCAGTGAAGCCCTTGGCGGTAAGGAGCCTGATTATCTTATCGTTCAACATATGGAGCCTGACCATTCTGCCAACATTTCTGCCTTCGTAAAGGCATATCCCAATGCAAAAATTGTCGGCAACAGCAAAACCTTCACTATGATTAGCCAGTTTTTCGGCGACGCATTTGAGGACAAGCAGGTGGTTGTTACCGATGCCGACACTTTAAGTCTTGGCAAGCATATATTGTGCTTTGTTTTTGCACCGATGGTTCACTGGCCTGAGGTTATGGTTACCTACGACACCTGCGACAAGGTGCTCTTTTCTGCCGACGGATTTGGCAAATTCGGTGCCCTTGATGTGGATGAGGATTGGGCTTGCGAGGCTCGCCGTTACTATTTCGGTATTGTTGGCAAATACGGAGTTCAAGTGCAGGCTCTGCTTAAAAAGGCAAAGGCTCTGCCTATTGACGTTATATGCCCCTTGCACGGCCCTGTGATTAATGAAAATCTTGGCTACTACATTGACCTTTACGATACTTGGTCATCCTACGGAGTGGAAAGTGACGGCATTATGATTGCCTACACCTCTGTTTACGGCAACACCAAAAAGGCGGTTTTATCCCTTGCCGATAAGCTGCGTCAAAAGGGCTGCCCCAAGGTCGTTGTTAGCGACCTTGCCCGCTCCGATATGGCAGAAAACGTGGAGGATGCTTTCCGCTACGGCAAAATCATATTTGCCACAACTACTTACGACGGCGGCATTTTCCCCTTTATGAACGACTTCTTGCACCGCCTTATTGAGCGCAATTTCCAAAATAAAAAGGTTGCCTTTATCGAAAACGGCACCTGGGCTCCTATGGCGGCTAAAAAGATGAAGGGTATGCTTGAGGGCTGTAAAAATCTTGATTTTGCCCAAACTACCGTTTCTATCAAATCTGCCCTTAACAGTGAAAATCACAAGCAAATCGACGCTCTTGCCGACGAGCTTTGCGCCGAATATGCCGCTAACGCCAAAAACAACGATCCCACCGCTCTGTTTAACATCGGCTACGGCTTGTACGTGGTTACCACCAATGACGGCAAAAAGGATAACGGCCTTATTCTTAACACTGTAACACAGGTTAGCGATAGTCCAAACCGCGTTGCCGTATGCATAAACAAGCAAAATTATTCCTATAATATAGCTTGCAAGACAGGTAAAATGAATATTAACTGTCTGACTGTTGAGGCTCCCTTTGCCATTTTTGAGCGTTTTGGTTTCCAAAGCGGCAGAAATGCATATAAGCTTGACGGAATCACCGTTAGCCGCTCATCAAACGGTTTAGCGGTGCTTACCGAAAATATTAACTCTTATATGTCCCTTGAGGTTTTGGAGCAGGTTGATTTAGGCTCTCACGGTATGTTTATTTGCAACGTTACCGAGTCTGAGGTTGTGTCTAAAAAAGAGACTATGACCTACAGCTACTATCACGCTAACGTTAAGCCTAAGCCACAGACTGAGGGCAAAAAAGGTTGGGTATGCAAAATTTGCGGCTACGTGCACGAGGGTGAAAATCTTCCCGAAGATTTCGTCTGCCCCGTATGTAAACACGGTGCCAAGGATTTTGAGCCGATAAAGTAATTTGAAAGGAGAATTGCTATGAAATACACCTGTGACGTTTGCGGATGGGAGTATGACGAGAGCGTAGGTCTTCCCGAGCAGGGCATCCCTGCAGGCACCAAATTTGAGGACCTGCCTGAAGATTTCGTTTGTCCCCTTTGCGGTGTTGGCAAAGATATGTTTAGCAAAGCTGAATAAATAGGTTAACGGCATCTCAAAGGAGGTGCCGTTTTGTTTTACAATCCCTCCACCAACGCTTCGCGTCGGTCCCCGTCCTGACGGGACCCCGTACCCTCTGTCACTTCGTGACATCTCCCTACACTGTAGGGAGTCACCCTTTAGGGCAAGGGAGGCAATAGACACGATTTTAGTACAGTTTGTAGGGGATGGCGCTTGCCGACATCCCGTAAAACAACCCTACTCTGTCGAGGACGCTTTGGCGGAACGGATAAATCCGTTTCCTACATACGCGATTGAGTGCAGATCGTTTATTCGCGGTTCGTAGGGGAGGGGTTTCCCCTCCCGCAAAAAATCGCGACCAAACTAACGGGAGGGCACAGAGGCCCTCCCCTACAAGCACGATTTCGGTGCAATCGTAGGAGACGGCACTCACGACACACCTAAAAATAGCCCTCCTCTGACGAGGGTGCGGGTGTCCGGTGGACACCTCTGCAAAGCAGAAGCACCGACCGAGGCGGTAGCCGAGACGGTGGCGCGCCGCAAGGCGTGACGGAAAGATAGATAACATACTCATTTTAGTTTTTCTCTCCCTCAGTCATTTTTGGCAAAATGACAGCTCCCTCATCAGAGGGAGCCAAGACGGCAGATAATATCTGCCCCTACAAGTATAGTCGTCATATTGCATCACCTCACAAATGACACCCGCACCTTTTAATAAAATTGCCCAATTTTGCCCTTTCTTTTTTGTGCTAAAAAATGGTTGTTATATGTGGTGAAAAGTTATATAATATTGTTATTATAAAAATTAGGGAGTTGCAAATATGAAAAAACTTTTTAGTCTGATTTTATCAATCCTTTTGATTGCACTGTGCGTGGCTCCTGCCTATGCGGCAGACGGCAATCCCACCGAGTACAGCGGTGCATTTAACGATACCGATTGGGTTTACACCAACCGATTAAATGCCGACGGCGGTCTTGTTTGCGGCGTTGACGAAAACGGCAAGCTTAAAACTTCCGATTCTGCCAAGTACACCGTTACTTCGGCGGCAGATTACGATTTGGGCGACTCTTTCCGTTTGGATTTTGACTACCGCGTTGTCAACAATTACAACTGCAACGCCGACCAATATCTGCAGGTTTCTGTGGGCGATTTGCAAATCAGAATCAACAACTCACTAAAACCCGACGAGCCGGCAGACAGTGACTGGATCAAAAACAAGCGTCCCTACGGCACTACCGTTTCTCTTTATTGGAACGGCAATTTGATTAAATCAGGCCCCACTTTCCATTGGGCGCCAAAGGTTACCGTCGGTTACGGCATCAGGGTTGAAAAGGGCAACGTTACCGTTACCCGCTCAGTCGGTCAGCACGAAAAGGCAGTGCTTCGTGTAACAAGCAAAGAACTGCTTGCCGCAGGCGGAAGCAAATATTTTGACGGTGTTAAGTTGGCTGTTTATTCTGCTGAAAGATACAAAACCATCTACCTTTCAAATCTTGCCGTAACACAAAACATCGGCACCGATGATTTTGAGAATTTTGAAGATTTTATGCGCGAGGTTAAGCACGGCGACGTTGACGAAGACCTTGTAGTATCTGCAAGCGATTTGTCACAAATGACCCTTAACGTGTTGGGACTCAGTGAGTTTGAAAATTTAACCAAGCTTATTGCCGATACCGACCGCGACGGCAGAGTATCCAGTGCCGATTTGCTTCAGGTTAAGCAAAACATTCTTGGCCTTTCCGAGCCCAATCAAATCAAGGCGGTTGCCATCACCTTTGACGACGGCCCAAGCACCGACAACACAGTTGCTATGCTCGATATGTTTAAGGAGTACGGCGGTCGTGCTACCTTCTTTATGATAGGCAACCGAATTGGCGAAGAAGACCACGACATTATGCGCCGTATGGTTGCAGAAGGTCACGAGGTTGCCAACCACTCCTATTCTCACAACACTTCTTTTGCAAACTTGACCGTTGAAGAAATTGTTGAGGATTTTAATACCACACAGCAACTTATTTATGATATTACCGGCGTTACTCCCACCCTTTTCAGAGGTCCCGGACTCAGCTACGACGACAACGTTGTTAACAATATCTCTGCCGACATCATCAACGGCACCTCTGCAGGACTTGGCACCGTAGAAAGCCGTATTGCCGTAGTTAAAGATAATCTTGCACCCGGTAAACTTTACCTTTTCCACGATTTTACCAACAACGTAAACACTATCACCGCTATGGAAGAGGTTTTGCCTTGGCTTATTGAACAAGGTTATGCTTTTGTTACTGCAAGCGAGCTTATCAGACTTTACGACTACACAATGACTCTTGATAATTCTCTTGGCACTTGGTAAAACACAACAATCTTAAAGGACTGATTTTATGAGTGATACTTGGGAACTGCTAAAAGATGAATGTATGAATTGCTCCGCCTGTCCCCTTGCGCCTACTCGCACAAACGTGGTTTTCGGCGTGGGTGACCCTAAGTCCAGCGTTCTTTTCGTAGGCGAAGGTCCCGGCGAAAAGGAGGATTTGGCAGGCGAGCCATTTGTTGGCCCTGCAGGTCAATTGCTCGACCGATATCTTGAGGCGGTGGGGCTTGAGCGTAGCAAGGTGTATATTGCCAATATGGTCAAGTGCCGTCCCCCTGCAAACCGCGACCCTGCCGACAGTGAGATTGACTGCTGCATTGACTTTTTAAGGCGGCAGACCCGTCTTATCTCTCCAAAAATCATTGTTTGCCTTGGCAGAATTTCTGCCTGTCGTATGATTGACAAGGATTTTAAGGTCACACGTCAGCATGGCGAGTGGTTTAAAAAGGGTAATTTCTGGATGATGGGTACCTATCATCCCGCGGCTCTGCTCCGCAATCCCAATCAGAAGCCCGATGCTCTGCTTGACTTTATCGCCCTTCGCGAGAAAATGCGGGAGCTTGGTGTCTGGACGGGAGAAATTGACTAATCAAAAGTTGACATCTGCCTGCGATTGTGGTACAATACCACCTGTGCCATTTCGCAGGCATTTTATATGGAGATGTACCCAAGTGGTTGAAGGGTCCGCACTCGAAATGCGGTAGGTCGGGAGTTCCTCGGCGCAAGAGTTCAAATCTCTTCATCTCCGCCAAAAATCGACAGGTTTCGACCTGTCGATTTTTTATCCATTGCGAAAGCAATGGTATATCATCAGTCCGTCAGGACTGCATGTCATCACACCTTTAGGTGTGTATCGAACCTGTTTTCGCAATGATGATATACACGGATTCGCCGTGATTCGTGCAAAATTTCAAACCCATACGCAAAACCGCCAAAAAACACCTTGAAGAAATTTCTTCAAGGTGTTTTTTATACTTCGTCTTCAATTACAAGCACGTTTACCCGCTTTGTATCATAGGTGCCGGCATCCACCGTTATAAGCCCGTTGCCGTAGAAGATATCCACGTTACCTTTTTCGCGGTGCTTGTCGAACACGCTTGCGTAAAAATTAGGCATATGACCGCACACCAACGTTTTGTCGGGAATCGGTCTTTCCTCGGTATACCGCTCTGTCCATCTGATTTTTCGTGCCTCTGCCCAAACGGATTCAGGTGCATCACGCCACATTCCGTCCTTTGAATAACCGTCAGGCAGCCAGCCGTGGACGAAAACGAAATTTGCCGTTTCGTAGTAATCAACCGTTTCCTCCATAAACTCTATCATTCGGTCAACGGTGCTTGTTTTTCCTGAAAAATCAATAGTATTTGTGGTGTAATCCACGTAATTTTTGCCGAAAAAGTTATCAAGCGTGGCTATGGTACCGTTAATACAGTGATGCTGCATAAGCTGCCCTGTGTAAAGCAACTTTAAGAGCATATCCTCATGATTTCCCCTGAGCAAAACCTTATATTTAAGCCGCTCAAAAAATTTCAGCACTTCTACGTTTTCATTGCCTCGGTCAAAATAGTCACCGCAGCTTACAAGCAGATGGTGAGGATTATCCTTATCAAAGCCTGCTTTATCAAGCGCTTCTTTCATAAGGGTAAAATGGCCGTGCACGTCGCTTACCACAAATATTTTCTTTTTTACCTTGCCATTCAAAATCCCTATAGCCTGCTGTACCCCTTGCTCGTTAAGTCCATCCTTATATGCTGAGGTTTTTACGAAACGTCCATCAAGAAAATCGGCGTTTAAAAATGCATCGTCAAGCACAACGAAATTTTCGACATCGGGATTTTGGTCAAGCCAGGCTTTAATTTCCCCCTCGCGTCCGCAGTTTCTGTCAAGAATAGGCGTTTTGTCATACAGGGCAAGTCCGCAGTCGGCAAAAAGGCTATTTATAAGTCTGCCTGTTTGGTCGAACGAAGATAAATCCTTATCCCAGTGCTCGCGCCAAGAGGTTGTAAGGACTATTTTTGCCTGGGTAGCATCCACAATTTGCTTTAGCAGTGCCAATCGGGTTGGATCAAGAATTGCGCCCTCTTCTGCACGGCGTAGAAATTTATCACTGTTCAGCACACCGTCAAAATCAAGAAATATTATTTTCACAGACTCACCGCCTTTCGTTTTTTTGATTATAGCACAAAGAGTCAGAATTGCAACAAAAAAAGCTGTGGTAGACTTTTCGTAAAGAAGTTGTCTCTCACAGCCTTTTCTTTAAATCACAATCTCAAATTCATTTTTGCCTTTTGAGTAAAGCTTAACCCTCTTACTTACCCTTTTACCCTTTGCGGTAACGGTTATATCATAATCACCGTAGAAGCCTTGGAATTTTGCACTGCCGCTCACATCGGTAGCAAAATCCCCCTCTGTATGCCACACCTTATGAATAAGGTTTTTAAGGGTGGTAAGGGCAGGCTTTTCGCTCATATCAAAACGAAGCAGACCGCCGTAAAAAATGTTTTCACCAATAGACATATTGCCTTGAGAATTGGCAATAACCTCGGGGTCATCAGAAGGCACGTAGGCATAGCCGTCAACAAAATTCCAATAAATAATCTGATCTACGTTGGGGTGTGAAAACCAGATTGTATACAGGTTTTCAAGCAGTTGGGCTTGGATTGCCTCCCCCTCTTCAGTATCATCGTAGGCAGGAAGCGTAACCTCGGTAATCTGCAAGGGCTTGCCAAGGCGTGAATACATATCCATACGCTGATAGAGGGTCTGGGGATTATACTGCACTCTTGTGCGGTCATACTCCTCTTTCTTTTGGCTGAAAATATGGAACTGCATACCGATAGCATCTATTCTTGCGCCCTTTAGCATAGCATTTTCTATGCAGGTATAGTATTTGTCGGTAGGCCTGCCGTTTTGACACAAAACCGATGCAGTGCTTTCGTTTATTGCCAACTGATTGGCAGGAAAATATTGCTCTGCCAACTTAAAGCACCACTCAACGTAGTCGGGCTCGTCATAAAAAGCAGGCGTTATTTTTCCTGTGGCCCAAAACATTTCGTTGGTAACCTCTATGGTTGGGATTCTGTCTTTATATCTCTCAGATATTTCGGCGTATCGGCGAGTCAGTTCTTTTTTAGTTTCGGCCACTGTAGCGCCTTTAAGCCAAATTGGGAAGAACCTTTCAAATGCCAAAGCGTGCTCGCGAGGTTCAATCCCGTTTGCCTCGCAAAATTCCATACACAAATCTATGGCAGGACGGCGATACATCTTTGGGCTGTTTTTATCGTATCGAAGCATACCTTTTTGGGGCTCGGTGGCATTCCAATAAAAAGGCAGGGTTGCCATATTAAAGGTCTCTGCAAAGGCCTTTTTATAGGCGTCGTTCTTTTCTTTTGTTTCAAGCTCGTCAAGCATAAACAGGTTGGCGCCGAATTTAAACTCGTGGCTTTTTTGAGTTATGCTGATTTTGGCATCGGGGATAACGTTGCCCTCGCTATCCTTAACGGTGACGGTACCCCATCCCTTGCGGTAGTTTTCTATATTTGCTTTAACGGTAGACTCCATAAAATCCTTTTGAAACTCGAATTGCTCCAATACTCTTTTGCGGTCGGTCATCCCTATATCCCCTTAAATCACAATCTCAAATTCATTTTTGCCTTTAGTGTAAAGACCAATTGTCTTGGTTACGGTTTTACCCTTTGCGGTAACGGTTACGTCATAGTCACCGTAAAAGCCTTTAAACCGTGCGGTACCGCTCATATCGGCAGCAAAATCACCCTCTGTATGCCACACCTTATGAATAAGGTTTTTCAGGGTGGTAAGGGCAGGTTTTTCGCTCATATCAAAACGGAGCAGACCGCCGTAAAAAATGTTTTCACCAATAGACATATTGCCTTGGGAATTGGCAATAACCTCGGGGTCATCAGAAGGTACGTAGGCATAGCCGTCAACAAGATTCCAATATACAATCTGCTCTACGTTAGGGTGTGAAAACCAGATTGTATAAAGATACTCAAGAAGCTTTGCCTGAATATCCTCACCCTCTGCGCTGTCGTCATAGGCAGGCAGAGTAACCTCGGTAATCTGCAAGGGCTTACCAAGACGTGAATACATATCCATACGCTGATAGAGGGTCTGGGGATTATACTGTACTCTTGTGCGGTCATACTCCTCTTGCTTTTGGCTGAAAATGTGGAATTGCATACCAATAGCGTCAACGCGGGCGCCCTTTAGTATGGCATTTTCTATGCAGGCGTAGTATTTGTCGGTAGGTCTGCCGTTTTGACACCAAACCGTCTCGGTGCCGTCGTTTATTACAAGCTGATTGGCAGGGAAATATTGCTCTGCTAACTTAAAGCACCACTCAACGTAGTCAGGCTCATCATAAAAGGCGGTAGTGCCTCTGCCCTCGGGCCAAAACATTTCGTTGGTAACCTCTATGGTTGGGATTTTGTCTTTGTACCGCCGAGATATTTCGGCATATCGGCGAGTCAGTTCTCGCTTTATTTCGGGTACGGTGGCATCTTTAAGCCAATTGGGGAAAAATTTCTCATAAGCCAAAGCGTGCTCGCGAGGTTCAATCCCATTTGCTTCACAAAATTCCACACACAAATCTATGGCAGGGCGACGGTAAAACTTGGGACTGTCCTTATCATAACGCTGTTTCCCCTTTTCAGGTTCGGTGGCGTTCCAATAAAAAGGCAGGGTTGCCATATTAAAGGTGTCGGCAAACTGCTTTTTGTAGCCGTCGTTCTTTTCCTTTGTTTCAAGCTCGTCAAGCATAAACAGATTGGCGCCGAACTTAAATTCGTGGCTTTTTTGGGTTATGCTGATTTTTGCATCGGGAATAAGGTTGCCGTCGCTATCCTTAACGGTGATGGTACCCCATCCCTTGCGGTAGTTTTCTATATTTGCTTTAACGGTGGACTCCATAAAGTCCTTTTGAAGCTCAAACTGTTCTAACACTTTTTTGCGGTCGGTCATAAAACTCTCCCCCTTTTAAAATGATTATACGCTGTGCCTAAAGGTTAGTAAACCATAAAAATGAATATAAAGGTTGATTTTTTGGCACTGTTTTGATATAATTCCCTTGTAAACAGGAGGTGTTTGTCGTGTTTTTTGACAATGATATTATATCTTTTCAAATATTTGACGTTCTTTATATGAACCAAAAAAACACTAAATCCATAAATCGCGACCGCGATTACGACGCTCTTTCTTTCAGGTTAAAGGCAGACACCATAATTGATTTTGAGGATAAATCGGTGCCTTTTTTTGATAACTGCATCGGATATTTTCCATCGCAAGTCAACTACACCCGCACCGCCAAAAAGGACAAAATGATTGTTGTGGATTTTAAGGCCTTCAACTATCATTCGTCAGAGATTGAAAAATTCGTGCCTGAAAATCCTGAAAAATACCGCAGTTTATTTGAGCAGCTTTATGATTGTTGGAGTAAAAAGGGCACCGCCTATAAATACAAATCCTCCGCCATTCTTAACACCATTTTTGCCGAAATATACAGAGATAACAAAAAAAGCGATTCTAACAAATCTAAAATCGCAAGCTCTATCAGGCATATTGAGAGAAATTATTTAAAAGCCGATTTTTCGTTAGACTGCGCCATTGAAAAATCTTACGTTAGCCCCACCTATTTTCGTCGGTTGTTTAAAGAGGAGTTTGGCGTTCCCCCCAAGCAATATATTATTGAGAAACGAATGAGCTATGCCGCCGAGCTGATTATGACCGACTATTACTCTTTGCAAGAGGTGGCAAGCCTTTGCGGATACAGTGATTACAAGCACTTTTCGGCAGAGTTTAAAAAGACACACGGGGTATCGCCCTCTAAATATTCAAAAAGATGAGTGGAAAATTCCGCTCATCTTTTTACGTTAACTTATAATTTCATAGTCAAAAGGAGAATAGTCTGCCCGATCCTGTTTGTTTCGTTCTAAAATTTCCAAAATTCTCTTTACCGTGGGTTTCAATTCATCTGCCACGCTGTCACTACCGATAACTGTAACAAAATCCACATCACAATCACGGTTAAGGCAATCCCAAAACGCATCTAAATTCTCGCCGTAATGATCGGGAAAATCTAACGAAACACGTATACGCTCGTGCATATCAAACAAATTGGTACAACCTGTTAAATCTAAAATTGCTTTTTTCATTAGATTTTACTCTCCCATTCGGCTTTGATGCGTTCGTTTTCAGCAGCATACATCACAAGAATAAGTTTTAAATCATATTCTTTTATGCTTATTTCTGCAATATCATCCTTTTCACCACATTGAGGAAAATTTACAAGCCAAGTTTCATTAATCTTTCTTTCGTCGCATATCCAGCCTTGCATACCTTTATGGACGCCTTCTTTTGCATATTGTTCTTTTTCAACAATTACTTCTACACAATCCATCATTTTCATATCGAGCACCCTCAACTTATAATTTCATAGTCAAAAGGAGAATAGTCTGCCCGATCCTGTTTGTTTCGTTCTAAAATTTCGTGCATAATGCCAATCGCCTTATCAAGTTCTTTAGGCAAGCTCTTTTCACCTTTTATAATAACCTTGTCTGCATCGCATTCACTCCAGAGCAAATCCCAAAAAGCATCCCAATTTTTGCCGTACCATTCGGGAAACTCAAAGGCTACTTGTATTCTTTTGTGAATATCATAAGCATATTCACAACCCGTTAAATCCAATTCAATTATTTTCATTGACTTTACTCTCCCACAGGGCTTTTATACGTTCGTTTATTCTTGCATCCATTTTAGGAATAACCGCCAAATCCGATTCCTCCATTGAAATTTCTGCAATATCTGTTTTTTCGCCATATTGAGGAAAATTAACAAGAACCCACCCTTTTATGCTCGGTTCTATACATATCCACCCCTGCATACCTTTATGTACACCGTCGTCTGCATAAATTTTCTTTTCTACTAAAACCTCAACTATATCCATCATTTTCATAATACTACCCTCCATACGGTGTTGTTAATTGAATGTGTCCATTCGGATAAACCATCCATCCAGACACAAATGTTACAACATCATTCTTGTCTTTTCTCATTATTTCTATAGTTATACTTATTCGCTGTCCATCTCTATTCAATTTACCCAAAGTATATTGACCCAAAATATACTTTTGTAAGCCTTGTTTTTCAATTTCTTTTTTTAAATATTCCGAATCATTAACCGTATATCCCCAAGCTTTAAATAGCCTTTCTTTCCCGTGACCATATTCACCCATTGTATCAAACAAATATGGGTCAAACTTGCTGTACGCCGCTGTTGCCGTTGCGTTATTGACAACCTCATTATAAGAACTGTCTTCTAATATACAATGGCAATACTGATGATGGGGCCATTCAGGTGTTTTATCCTTTGTAAACCAACACCCATCAAGTTTCAGGCATTCCTCACAATGATTATCACTCAAACTTCGGTGCAACCATTTATTCCATTTAGGCATTTGAGGAGGGCTTTCGCCCCACACTGCCGCTTTAATAACCTCTGATAAATAATCCACTATCATTCTCCTTTATTATACCACTGTCTTTTGCAAAAGTACAGTTTTAATCTTTGAACAAAAGCCCACACCCTGCGGGGTATGGGCTTTTGGTTTATTCTTTTTCTTTAATTTGCTCTAAAATTTCCACTATCCTTTGTGGAATAGGCACACCCAATCGGGCTACATTTTCAATGATGCTGATGCCCTCGTTAGCGATATAAAAATATGCCACGAGGGTGCGGAATATCCACTGACCGCCGTTAACAAGTCGGTCAAGCATAACCGACACAATCAGCATAAGCACCACAAAAAGTTTTTTTGCAAGCCCCTTGAAGCCCGTATGACTTGACAGTTTTTTGTTTATTACAGCCCCTACTACCCCTGTAAGATAGTCAATCGCCATAAAACTGACAAGCACGGCAAGTGCCACGTCCCAACCGCCGAACAAATAGGTTGCGGTGGTGCAACAAAGGGTGAAAACAGAGGCTAATGCTGTTTTCATTTGGTAACCCCCGTCCATTTTTTCCAGCAGTTTACACCCCATTGACCGTCAACTGCCAAATTATTGTTTTTTTGCCACACTTTGATGGCGTTTTCGGTATCTTTACCGCACAGGCCGTCAACTGCAACTCCTACTTCACCCTGCACAAGTCGGGTAAGATTTTTGTATTTATAGGTGTCGCGACGTCTCACAACCGCCGATTTTGCAACCGATTCAGTCTCGCTACCCCACATACCGTCGGTGCCGTACTTCAGAAACTTGAAGCCGTCGGCAAGGGCCGCCCTCTGAAAAAGCAGAACTCGGTTTGTGGGTGCAGGCTGTGTTGCCACAGTGCCCGACTTGAATTCTGCAAGAGGGAAAAGCTTACCCGGACAAGCGGTAGCTTTTAATTCTCCGTGACCCTTAATATCTTTAATGGGATATTTAGCCTTAAGATAGGCTATCAGTTCAAAGCCCGACTTTTTCTGAGCGTCACCCATAGGCTCATTTTCAAAGTTGCCCTCAAAGCAAACTCCGATTGAGTTGGCGTTGTAGCTTACTGTGTGAGCGCCCACTCGGTCTTCAGGTCTGCCGCGCCACACCGAGCCGTCCTTACGGATAAAAAAGTGATAGCCGATACCCGACCAGCCTCTGTCAAGATGCCAGCGGTGAACGTCCTGCACCGAACAAGATTTTGCCGCCGCGTGATGAAGCACGATAAGGTCGGTTTTTGACCGCTTGGTCATAAAATCAAAGGTAAGAGCGGCTTCTTTAATTTGCACCGACGCTCACCTCGGTTTTTTCAAGGAAGTTTTTAGCCGCAGAGCGCATCTGGGCAATGGTTGTGGCGGTAGACATTTCTGCCACCATTTCGGTAAGTGCATCAGGAGTGGCAGAGTCTAACTCTGCCAGCTCCTCTGCCGTCATTTCTCGATAAATTCCACTGTCATACATAATTGGCATTATACTAACCCCCATATTTTTATTTTTGTGCCTATTGGTAAGGTTGGTCCTTCAAATCTAAGGTACCTGACTTTACTATTTGCCACTACACTAATATCGTTTAGAATTTTTTTGTATCCTTTTGTATAGGGTAAAACCTCAACATTCCAAAGCAACCCTTTCGGTCTGGTTTCCACTACACAAACAGACTCTGTGTCGTGCTTTACCCAATCGTTTATATATATCTCGATAGCGTTAGACCCGGATAAACTTGAGCAATAAGAAATACGGTTGGACGGCAAGGTTGTGTTTGGCGTCAAATACAAAGCCACACGAACCCCTTTTTCAGTGGGACCTAATCCATCAACCTTTTGACTAAACATTGTGACTTCTTCTTCAAGCTCGGTTTCCATTAAAAGTTGCCATTCTTCTTTAACAGCCGCTTCGGCGCGAGCGGCGGCGTCAATCGCGCTTTGGGACGCAGTTTGAGACAACTCTGCCGACTGAGATGCAACCTGAGCCGCATCCATTGCAAGACTCATTGCGCCCACAAGATTGTGAGAATAACGGTCATATTCATTGCTGTCAACAAGGGATGCCACCGATTGTCCAAACTTGATTTTTACAACCGAAAAGCACTGTCTTTTTAACATTATATAGTTCTCGTCCACGGTTGTTACAACCAGCTGCAAAGAGGCAGTTGAGCCCGACATAGTTATCTCTGTAGGCAAAACAAACTCCACTTTGCAACCGTTAAGCTCAACGGGGTAAATCTTTATATTGCCCTCGGCATCCCCAACCTCTACTGTCCACAGTTGGCGGTCAGTCTGACTTGCCAACTGCTCTGCAAGTGCATCCTCCAAGGTGAAAATCACCTTTGTGGCGTTGTATTCACACTGAAAGCCTGCCTCCTGAACTGATGAGGGAGTTATGCTTTGGGCACTGACTAAATAATTTATTTCTCTCATTAAATTCAACTCCTATTATCCTTTGTGATAGTTTAACAAAGCGGCCATATACTGACTTGCAAGCTGACTTACCTCACCATTTGTATACAAGGAATTGGCATAATCAAGAATATATTTTTCACCGTAAACTCTGAGTTTTTCTGCAGGATTTTTGCCGATAAAAAGATTATAGAACTGCTTAATTCTTGCCATATCGTTGGTAGTGAGATATCGGTCGCGCACCAAAAGAGGCAACAGCTTATCAGCGCCGTACTGCTCAACGTTGTAATTATCCAGAGCTTTCTCAAAAGAACTGACCACTGAATAATTTTCACCCTTTTCGGTGGCGGCGTTATATTTATCAAGATTTGTTTTAAGTCCTTGCCAACGGTCACGCTCCTTGACGGCGATTTCGAAGAAGTCGTCCTTCAGCTTTGCCGCGGCCAATCCTCCGCTTGTAAGCACAAGCTGTGCCTCGGTAACCGAAAGATTGTGCATAATAATATATTCCATCAGAATTTCCCCTGCATGAGGTGCCGTAATACCCGTCTGCACAGAGCTTTTGAAGGCGGTCATAAGGGTGTTAAGCAAATCTTTTCTTTCCTTAGTTGCCTTTTCAGACGCCTCTTTTTCTGCCTTTTCGGTGGTTTCCTGTTCCTTTTTCGCAGTCTCCGCCGCCTTTTCCTGCTGCTTATTGTAATATTCCATTTGCTTGATTTCGGCATTGTAAAGGCGGTTGGCGTTATCCTCTGCAACCTGTTGGTCAATAGAGTCAAGCTTTGTTGTAAGAGCATTGTTGTTGGCGGCTATTTCATCCCGTACCGACTGCTCAATGCTACGCACCGCCGACTCGTACTGCAAACGCGTATTGTAATCGGCGTTGCCTCTGCTTACGCCCAATGCCGTCTGCTGAGTGCGGTTAAGTCCTGAGTCGGTGAGACCAAGGTTAGCCATATTTTCAGCAACCTTGCGCTCACCGATATATTGCTTTACTGCGTTTTCATCATAGATAGAGCGGTATTTTCCGCTTAGTTTACCAATATCATCGGCGCCCGCCTGAGTTACCTGCTGATTTTTTATTGCAGTATCAAGCTTTGCTTGCTCTTTTCGTTTTTTAGCAAGCTCCTCTTGCATTTTGTTTTGTTGCTCAGCCGCGCTGATATAATTTATGTTTTCCGTCACACTGTTTCACCTGTTTCCTTATAAATTATTGTTAAGCCTTCCATTGACAGCTCTCCCCTGCCGCTCACCTGCAAAGAAAAATCGGCTACTGAATTGGCAGAGGGATATATGCGCTGTCGGTACAAAAGTCCGTCGTCATTTTCGTCGCACGAAACTGCGTGAGATGATAAAATCTTACCGTCTGACAAACACTCTACCAACACTTGTCCCTGATTTTTCCCCAATGCGAAAAGCACGCTGTCGATGTTTTTCATTCGGTCGGGCGCGCCAAAAATAAAGTGCTTGGTAGAAAATCCACAGGATATGGGATGCTCATTATCGCCGCAAAAATCAGCCTTTGCTCCCTCGTCGAATGACAGGGTATACATACCCTTATCGGTTATAATCAGCACCTTTGTTTCAAGAACGCACAGGTGAGATATGCTTCCCATAAAGGAGGGCAAAGTCCATACATACCAAGCCATATTTCTTTGAGCATTTTTATCGGCGGCGTAAGATGTGTAGCCTTTAAAGGCGGTGCTTTCGTAATCAAGCAGGTACACCTTGTCGTCAATAAAAAGACAGTATTTGCCCATAACGTCGACACTTTTTGCCTTTTTAAGTGACTGTGCACTGTGCCTTTTAAGAAGGGGCTCTATAAGATAACCAACCTCACGGACGTTACGCTCGTTATACTGACCGTAGCTGACCAAGGTGTAAACCTTGCCGTTGCTGTTAAGCCAAACCAATCGGTTAGAGCAAAGCTGAACTGTATCGGGACAATCGCACCCTATACCTGAATGCAAGGGTGTCATTGGGAAGGTAGCGGCAAGGGTGGTAATATCCACTACCGCACCTGATGAAAGGTCGGTAGCAGTAACCGTTTCGCCCTGCACGTACTGTGACACGGTAAGGGCGTTCTTTTGAAATATTACCAACAAATCGGACTGCTGAGCCAAGGCGGTAACGTCTGACGAATCACCTACGTAGGCGTAATTGTTTTCGGGAAAGTAGGTAGGTCTGTTAAGATCGGACCAATAAACGGCACCGGGGCAATGGGGATTGCCTGTCACAAACAAACGGGTGCCACCGCCAATACCCCCTCGTGAGCCACCGAACCAACAGCTTTTTGTCATACCCAGAATAACGTGAGCGTTAGCGGCATCAAGGCTTCTCACGGTAACCCTCATATTAGACGAGGAGTTGCTGTATGCACCCACCGATACGGGACCGATATGCATACCGAAGTTTGCGGCATCCTTTGTTTTTGCCACAAAAACAATGGTGTTGGTATAGGCATCGTACGCCACCCTTTGCTGATACTCAACCGAATCGCTCTGATTGTCGGGTATATAGGTTGCCGTAACGGGATCAGATACGTAGCGAGAATAGGTGTAATCTGCACTGCGGTCGATATTTGGTCCGACCAAAATTCTGTGGGTAACGGCTCCTTTAACGGGATCGTACAATTCAACCGTTATCTCTTCCCCACCCCTCGTCTGACGAGGCAGCTTCCAAGCAGTTACTATACCGTTTGCAGTGGCAAGCATTCGATAGCTGTCGCAAAGCATATTGTAGCCTTCAAAAAGCGAGCCCGACAAATCGCAGTTATCGGGCGACGTGGAGCCGTTGTTGTTTATCAGCACGGTGGGAATATAGATTTCCTCGTCATATTCTATCTTCACGTCGCCGTCAAAAAAGTTTTTTGTGCACTTAACGCCGTTAATACTGCTGTTAGAATCCATCTGAAGTCTCAAAACCGTATTCTTTTCACTGTTGATAGGAATAGTAAGATACTTATCATCGGGGTAAACCTCGGAATTGAAGGTGCTTGCCATAGTTATCTGCCCGTTATCCTCGGTTACGGATAAAATATTAGGCTGAGGCTCCTCGTCGTCAAAAAAAATGTTGCCAAACAGCCAAGCCACCTTATCGGTCTGACAAAAATCATCCGCTTTAAAAGGAGTGGCTTTTTCAAAAATGAAGGGTGGTCGTGTTCGCAGTCTGCCCTTGTTAAAATACATATTGTTACAATCGGTCAACTGATTATCCCCCACGTAAGAGGGGGCGTCCGCCACATTCACACCGCCCGAAAGCTGAGGAATTATAACCCGACGTTTGCCCTGTCGGTTAAGATAGGGATAACGCATCAGTCATCCCCCCTCGGCAATTTGTCGGTTATTTTTGAAGAGGATGACAGCAGTCGGCGTTTTTGACTGTAAAGGGAGGCAAAAAACTGATTTTTGTCTCCGTCACCGCGGTAAAGGGCTAAATACATCGCCACTCCGTAAAGGGCAATATCGCTAAGCAGGTTTTCAGGCAGGCAAAGTCGGTCTGAAAGAGTATTGATGGGATAAAAAGGCTTGCCCGTAGCGGTGCAAATATCGGCGCACACCTGATTTATAAAGGTAATACCTGCCTCGTAAACGTCATCGCTTTTGCGGTAGCCCAGATTTATTACCGCACTGTCCAAAAGATTTTTGCCCGTCATATTGCACCCACCTTTCCTGTGGCTTTTGCCAAAATTTCCTCTTGCTTTTGGGGTGGCAAAAGGTCAAACTGCTCTCGTATTTCGGCAGGCAGTCCCTGAAGTAAATCTTCGCTTGTAAAGCTTGAACTTTCTTCCGAAGTTGGCTCATTCTTTTGCCTTAAATCTTCCATAAGGCCGCTCACGTCAGGCACAATTCCCGTTGGCAAACGCTCAAGATACTGCATAATGTCAATTACCTTGCGGTCAAACAGACTGTCAAGGATACTGATGCTTTGAGCCTCGCTCCAAAGAGTAGAAGCGCCCACGTCCACCTTAACCGAAAGCATTGTGTCGGCATAATCCTTGCTATTAAAGGGAAGATACCATACGCCCTGTCGGTCGGTAATTTTAAGACTGCGGCTGCCGTACATATTGACCCAAAAGCTTGCCCAAACACGCACGGTATCCTCAATAAACTGATAAAATCGGTTTTTGAACATCTGCATAGGCATAGTTGCCGCCTCTCGAACCGCAAGAATTGCAGAGGTGTTGTCAGGCACAATATCACCAAGAGCGGCGTCGTTTGCGCCCGATTGAGTGAGGGTGTTGCCGATGATACTTTGAGCCATATTGTCAAACTGAGCATAAAAAGCAGGAGGAGTTACGTATTGCAATGCGCCTGCAACTCCGTTACCGTTAAGACTGACGGCATTGATAATCTGACCGGGGTCATTTGATATATCCTGAGGAATGGCATCCATATCTTTTACAAGAATGGGCATACCGTTAATCATTACCGCCCAGACTGCCGCAGTCAGCATACGGTTAATGGCAATCTGATTGGGAATAAGCCAGGTTACCTCGCTTTCACCGTAAAAGCAGTTGCTTCTTTGCTCCCAACAAAATGCCGAGAAGGGATAAACGTCCACACCGCAGTCCCACTCTTCTCTGACAGTGGCGTTTTTGCAAACTCTGACGGCTTTAACGTGAGTTTTGCCACCCTCCTTAACCTTGTAAAACTTGGTGAGCAGGGTGCATTTTTTATCCTCGTCAAGAGCCTTTGAGCCGTAATCCCCTGCAAGACTGTCGGTGTCGTTGTCTGCCTTAACGCTTTCAATTTCCTCACTGGGTCTGCCGTTTAATTTCATCTGTTCCTTAATCTTTTGCACGCTTACGCGCTGTTCAATTATGATATAGGGCTGACTTTGAATATCCCTTTTAGTCACGTCACCAACGTAAAAGTTTTCAACGTCAATCAGTTCACAGCATATGTCACCTTTAAGGGCTTTTGTGCGCTCTGCGTCGGCATAAAGTCCGGTCACCACGTCTTCATCCCAGTAGGTGTGCAAAATGGCGGTGCCGCTTATATAAGCCTTGCGAAGCGCCAAATCCTTAATTTCGTTAAAACGAAGCCTCTCCATTGTGGTATTGCAGTAGTCACCCAAGGTGCCCACAACAAAATCTGTTCTTTCGTCATCGCTCATTTGTGCAAATGGGTCAAGTCCACCCTCAATCAAAGAGGGCATCTGTCTGCGCAAGGAGGAATACTGCTCGCCCCTGTTTGACAAAGAAGATACACCCTCTGCCGTAAAACTGACAGAGACAGGTGCCGACACAATAAAGGACTGCTTGTAGTCACCAATGCGCTTTATAACGTTGTGGCGCACAAGAGGACGGTCGGAGCCGCATTTTGCCCCGTGCCACTGGTCGCCCACGTAAAAGCGCTCGTTACGCTTGGACTGCTCATAGAGTCCCTTTTCACCCATATTACCCTTGTAGGTAACGCCTGCCTGATATTCTTTAAAAATCTGTTTAGGAGTATTGTTGTTTTTATTCATTTTTACCTCCGTTAAAAAATTACTCCGACGCCTTCGGCATCAGCCAAAAACGCCGGAGCACAAGTTAATTATTATTAGTAGGAATAAGCGTATACGGTGTTAACTGCTGACTTTTTAACAAGGAAGTCATACACAAAGCGGAAGTCAAGCTTGTATGCATCCAAATCGATGTTCTGGTCAGGAGTCCAGAAACGCATCTTCTGGGTCTTCATAACGCGGTTAACAACCTTACGGGGAAGAACGATAAGGCCAACGTTAACTGCATCTTCTGCAGGAGTAAAGCCGAATTTACCGTCACCGTCATTGTAAACATAATCACTCTTCATACGGGCGGCAGGCACGCGGATGATGGGGCAACCGTTAAAGGTCTTAACCTTGGTGTTAACCTCGCCCTTGCTGAAATCAGAGATGTCAAGACGGCGCTCAAGCTCGGTTGTCTTCATAAGGTCGTTGTAGAAGGTGGGGTCTGCAAATGCGATAAGGTCTTCATCCTCGCTGTATGCCTCACCTACTGCATTGATTGCCTGTGTAAGAATGCTTACAGAGTGGTTTTCAATAGCAGTACCCTTGCCGATAACCTGGTTGTTGTCAGATGCAATGGAATAAAGCTTTGACAAGGCGTATGCGTCAACCTCGGGAACAACCTGAGTGCGAACAAACTCGCCTGCCTTACCTGAAAGGCGTGCAGGAAGATTGTCAATGCCTGCTTCCTCTGCATCAAGGCGGTCAATGGTAAAGGTGGTGCCGCGCTCCATTGTAAGCTCATAAGGGGTCTGGTTGATTTTTACCGCACCCTTGGGGAAGCCGGTCTCGCGGTCATAGTCACCAAGGCCGTCCATCTCTACGTCGTCGATAAGAACGGTTTTGGTGCCTGTAAACTTTGCAACCATACCGCCGTCGCCGAAAAATCCTGTTGCAGCCTTTGCCGCAATCATCTTGTCAAGCTCACCGTCGAGCTTGCTGTGAAAAACAAAATTGTTTGCCATAATTTAAAAATTCTCCTTATAATGATTGTAGTTTAATACTGTCCCCAAAGGGCTTTATATACAGATGCCATTTCGGGACTTGTGCCGTCGGAAGCCTCACTTTTTAAAGAGGGGGTGGCAGAATTTGCCGCCGCCCTTTGCGACTGCTCTGCGGCACGGATTTTTGCCTGCTCTTTGCAGACGTGCATTGCATAGGCGTACTTTAACGGCACACCCTCAATAGCCGAGCATTCCTTTACCCAATTAGGCAGGGCGCCGAAATCCTGCGCCTGAGGAAACTCGCTCTGAAGCTCCAAAAACTCCTCTGCCAAGCGGTGATTTATATCATCCTTTGCCGCTTGTTCGGACGATTTTTCCTCACCGTCAGATTGAGCACCTCGAAGCTTTGCAATTTGCTCGTCGGCTATTTGCTTGGCAAGAGTTGGGTCGGAAACTTTACCGCTTATGTCGGTGGCAAGCCTTTGCTCACCCTCGTCAATCAGTCGGTTAAGCAGTTCCTTTACCCCATTCTCGCCTGACAGTCTGGCAAGATATTTTAGCCTGTCTATATGGGGCTTTGAGTATAGCCCGATTTGTACAAGTTGCTCGGCTTCATCGCGGCCAAACTGTCTTGGTTGGTGGTTAAAAACCGTTGTAAGATATGCCTCATTGGTCTCGTGATTTTGAGAAACAGGCTCATTTTCAGTCACTGTGGCAGGTGAATCAAAATCAGACCTCTGCTCAAAATCGGCGGTTTGCTCAGTGTCAACGGGGATGGCAACCTCATCGGCACTGCAGGATAAATTTTCCTGTGTCATACTTTTTCTCCTTTCTCATGGCGAGAGATATATCATAAAGACCTTTCAGTCGGGTCTTGCTGTACGTCACCGTTATAGCTCCAAAAATTCTGCATCTCAATCTGCTTAATGCGAGCCTCACGGTCCTGTCGGGCAGTGTCCTCTGCTTTTCTTGGGGCAAAGGATTTGTTTTTGCTACCCAAAACGTAACCCACCAAAAAAATGGCGGTGCAAATAATGGCGGTGCATAGTGCCACCGCAAAAGATAAAAAGATAATCATTTCCATCCTCCTTTAAAATCGTCGGCAGAGACAAGGTTAAAACGGGATTTGCGCTGTGGTGTTTTAACTGCGCCGAATCCCCTTAAATCCTGCATTGCATAACGCATTGCATCCATCAAATGATTGTCACTGTCTTTGGGGTAGCCTGTAGGCTTGCCCTCTTTGTCGGTCTGCCAGGTGTAGTTAGAAAGCTCTGCCACTGTGTTTTTGCAGTTTGGGTGCACAATAAATCGGTACTCCTGCAACTGCTGAATTCCTGCGCGCACACTGTCTGCGCCCTTTACACTGCTTACAATACGAAGCCCGTCCCGTCGCAAAGTATCGTTGGTTTTCGGCTCGGCAGAGTCGGCTACAATACGCTCTTTGCTATATCCCATCGTCTTGATTTTTGCAACAATATCGCTGTTGAGCAGCCGCTTTTCATACATTTCGTCGTATATGTAAATAACCTTTTCGGTGGGATTTACCGCCATTGCAATAAAAGCGGTGGGGTCGTTGGTGTAGCCGTAGTCAAGACCGAACAGATGCTTAAAATCATCCGTAAGCAGCGCCGATTTTTCAAAATCTTCAACCTGCCAATTTTCAAAAACAAGTCCTTCTGCCACACCCCACTGACCAAGGCCTGCAACGGCATAACGGCGTGGATTGGTAAGTCGCATTTGCTCAAACAACTTTATATCAGAGTCGTCAAGCCACTCATTACAGGTGTAGTTGGTGGTGATGGCAAGCAGGTCCGGGTCACCCTCTGCGTCGAAGAAACGGCGCTTTAACCAATGATGCTCATTCCACGGGTTAAAGGTAATGGTGATTTGCTTAAAAAGTCCCTCAGGCACTCCGCCACGAATAGACTCGTTAATCATATCAAAGTCGGCCTCGTTTTCGATTTCGTAGGCCTCCTCAATCCACAACCAACAAAGCACACCCGTATCCACCGTCACCGATGTTACTTTTAAGGGGTCGTCAAGTCCGCGAAAGAGAATTTTTTGACCTGTGGGGCGGTAGGTCATCTCTAAGGGTGACTCTTTAACGTCCCAACTCTCTTTAACGCCAAGCCTTGCGATTGCCCATTTTAACTCTGCAAAGCAGGAGTCCTTTAAGGTGCGATAGGTCTTGCGTATAACAAGGGTGTTGGCAAGAGGGTACTGCATCATTCTGACAACGGTATTCAGAGCGGTGGTCTTGCTCTTTTTAGATGCGCGACTGCCTTTGCACACGCGGTATCTTCCTTTGAAATGCCAATAGTCGCGATAGCCTTTGCCCACCACGTCGGGCAGATATACACTGTTACTCAAGGTCATCAGCCCCCGTTATAACCACCGATGCGCCTTCATCCGTTGTCTTTCCGCCTTTAAGGTCAAAATAGAGCTTTATGGCGCGCATATCACCCGACCGACACTTTTCAATAAGAGCATCCCAAACCGTACCCACCGCACCGCTTGAGTAGCCTTCAATCAGTCGGTGCAGATAGGCGGTGAAGGTGTCATCCTCAAACAGTTTGCATAGGTCGGCAACCGACATCTGATTTTGAATACAAATTTCTGCCACACTAAGCTCGGTTGGTGTAACCAACAGCTCTGCCACCCGTTTTTTCTGTTTTGTTAAGTTTGCCGTACCCTTCACCGCCTTTTAAAAATTAAGTATCACTTATGCGCCGACTCCCCCGTCATACTTGTGGCGCTCCACCCAAGGCATTAACTTTTCGCCTTACACCATTATGTTAATTCATCAAAAAGTGCAATTGGTGCAATCCTCTGCAAACTGCAAAAGTTCAAGGGCTTTTTTGTGCAGATTAAAGGTCTGCCGACGGCTATATCCAACACTATCCGCAACCGAATCCCAGTCGGCGCCGTATATGTATCTTAACTGCATAATTCGGCGCAGAGCGTAGTCTTCCAAGCCCTCAATAGCCCTTTCAACAGCAGTACGAAGTTGACCCAACCGACTTATTTGCCCTTTCAGTTGCGCCATAATCCCCTCAATATCTTGCCGAGAGGCGTCCGCCACCTTGGATTGCAATTGCCCCCACCGATATAGCCTGTCCCCCAGTTCAAAAATCAGGGTTTCGGCAGTGCGGTATTCCTTAAGCAACTGCTTTTTGTCATCGAAGGTCATACCGACACCTCTGCACTGTCGCAAAGAGCAACCTGCCTGCCGTAGTGGATTGAGCCGTGAGCATTTACAAAATCAATCACCTTTTTGGTGCCAACCCCCATTCTCATTCCGTGCTTACTGTCATATACACCCTGACGGCGATAGCCCGACCGATAAAGTCGCTCCAGCCCTTGACGGCGCACCTCCTCTATACTTTTTTGAGGCTTTGTCTGCCCGGCAAAAATGCGACCCTTTGAGCGTAATATGTTACGCTTTTCTAAACATTCACTGCACAGTTTTTCTTCAGGGTTACCCCTCATTCGTCCGCAACAACTACATTTTGTTCTCATTATTTAAGTCCTCCGTCAAATCAAAATATGCTGTGTAGGCTTCGCCTTCGTCATCAAAAGCCCCCACTCCGCTTACAATATAAAGCGGTTTAATATGTAAATTTTCACACCGTCTGCAAGCGTTATATTCTCCTTCCGCAGACTCAATCCGAAGCGGAACGTCAAATTTGAATCTGCACCTTTTACATTCATAAAGCTTTTCAATTTGTGGTGAGGCGGTCATAACCTGTCCCCCTTTGAATAAAACATCTTGTGTGCACCTATGCCTCCTTTGCCCCAACGGGATGGGCAAAAACTTGTTGACAATTACAGAATTATGTAATATAATGTAGAAAACCGTCAGTTTTTGTCGATAGTTTACAGTGTTCTGTAAATGTTTGCTATATGATATTACAGTTTTCTGTAATTGTCAATAGATTTTACAGAATTCTGTATGCGTTTTTTATAATTATTTTTAAGTGGGGATAAATTATGTCAGATTTATACAAGAAGGTGCTTTATTTGACAGAGGAGTGCCGCATCACCGTAACCGAAATGTGCAAGCAGGCAGGGGTAACCCGAAGCATTATTTCGGAATTCGGCGCAGGCAGAACCAAGCGTCTGTCCACAGGAACACTGATGAAAATATGCGAATTTTTCGGCGTCACCACCGACTATTTAACGGGGCTCAAAAGCAACGACACCATCCGTTGCCCCATTTGCGGATTCACCTTTCCCACAAATGACGAGCAAGGCTCTCTTGCCCACAGTGAGTACCATATAAGCTTTGAGCGGATGAAAAATGAGTACAAAAAAATATATCCCCTGTATGAAGCAGAGGATATGTCGGCAGAGGGTATAGGGTTTTTAGAGGGCAAAATCAGTCTGCCAAAGGATTTGGTTTTTGACACGGTGGAGCAGATGCTTAAAGGATTGTTTAGCCAAAGCGTAATGGCAAAGTCTGAGGGGCATCCCCAATTTGAAGAATATGCCGCAATGCTTTTAGCACAACCCCGATTCAAAAAGGCGCTTCCCCGGGCCGATTATAAAAAGCTGTGCGATATTTACGGCGCAACAAAGGGTATTGAGGATGGCAATCTGTTCGACAAAACGGGGCAGATTCAGTCCCCTGTCTTTGCTACTCAGCCCGAAAACGTTACCCTGCTTCCCAACAACAAGGTGCGTCTTATCCCCTTGTATGAGTCGGCATCGGCAGGCTTCGGCGTGACGGCAAACAGCACGATTATCGACTATATGCCTCTGTTTATCACCTCGGATTTTGAGGCAGAGTCGACTATGTGCATCAAGGTTAAGGGCAACTCTATGTATCCCAAAATTGAGGACGGAGATATAGTGCAGGTGGTCAAAACCCCAACCGTTGACTCAGGTAAAATTGCCGTTGTACTTTTGGACGAAGATGAGGGGCTTATTAAAAGGGTTGTCTACGGCGAGGATTGGATTGAATTGCAGTCCATCAATCCCGAGTATGCTCCCCGTCGTTTTGAGGGAGCCGAGGTGCAACGCATCCGCGTAGTCGGTTTGGTTAAAAAGATAATTAAAGAGTGCTGATGGCATCATAAGAATCGAAAATATTGAATCCAACGAGAAAAAATTGGCAGAGTGGCGAAGCAACAACAAAGCCGTTAATATTAACGGAATGTGGCGGAAAATGCTCCGATTGGCAAGGGGAAGCCATTCAATACGAGCGTTCCTCCAGCTTCGTATGCGGTACCCCAAAAGCCTATGAATTTTTGATGCAAACAATAAATAAGTATCAGGATTGATGCTTATTTATTGTAGGGGATGGCGCTTGCCGACATCCCGTTAATGCGGGTCGTCAAAAATTGCCGACCCCTACAATCCTCATTGCGAAGCAATATATTGCGCGCGCGTTAGCGCGCATATTTGTTATATTCCTCCGTCAAAACCTACGGTTTTGCCACCTCCCTTTAGGCAAGGGAGACATAAAAAAACTCCCGATTCGGTTGAATCGGGAGTTTTGTTACATTTATGCTACCCAGGCACCGCCTTGGTTGAAGTAGTACCAAGTGCCGCCAATATATTGCCATCCTGTCAGCATAGCACCGCCGTCAGCAAGATAATACCAGGTGTTTCCAATAAGCAACCAACCTGTTGCCATATTGCCACCTGCGTGGAAATAGTACCAGGTGCCGCCGATATTTTGCCAACCCGTTACCATATTACCACCGGGGGCTAAATAATACCAAGTGTTGCCAAGGAGCAACCAACCTGTTGCCATGTTGCCGCCTTCGTGGAAATAATACCAGGTGCCGCCGATAAGTTGCCAGCCTGTGACCATATTACCGCCGTCAGCAAGATAGTACCAGGTGTTACCAAGCAATAACCAACCGGTCTGCATAACTCCATTTTCTTTCAAGTAATACCAAGTATCACCCAACAACAGCCAACCTGTGACTGCTTCACCCATAGAGTTCAAATAGTACCAGTTGTTATTCTCAAGAAGCCAACCGTATGTAAGGCAACCATTGGAATAGTGGTATCTTTTTCCTGATATTTCTGTCCAACCGTCAGGCTTTTCATACCAGCTAAACAAAGCGTTAAAATCGACCGTATTTTCGTCAACACCCGAAATTTCACCTGCAGATGTATATTGCCACATCACATAGTTTTCAATTCCACCCTCGGGAGAAAATGAGGCTTTAGGATAACCGTCGTTACTGCCGTAAGAGGATATCCATTTGTAGTACGCGTTAAATTCGGAAGAATTCAAATAGTTTTTCCAGTAGTATTCGTTGGAGTAAATTCCGGGCTTATAACCATTGGCTATAAAGGTGGAAATATACACCTTGGCAATCTCGTTAAGGTCACATTCACCGCCGTTGGTCTCTATATCAACAAATACAGGTAAATCGGGATTTGCGCCCGACTGTTTAAGAAGACTTACAACATTGTTAGCCTGTAACTGCGCCATTTCCACGGTGGTTGCCGTGTTGAAATGATAAACGCCATAGGACATCTGCTTTTCTTTCACGTTTTCAAGGTATTCTTCAAATTTAGCGTCCTTGTGCGCGTTAAAATCGTCGGTTGTGCCGCCGTAACTGATTCGCAAAATCACTCCGTCCACATCGGTTTGCGCAAGTTTATCCCATTTAACGTTTCCTTGCCAACGGGAAAGGTCAATTACAAAGGTGTGAGCACCCTCAATCCAATGACCGCTTGCATCAAAAAGATACTTGTTGCCACCTGCAGTAACCCAGCCCGTCTGCATTATGCCGGCATCATTAAAATAGTACCAAACGTCGCCTAAAAATTGCCATCCTGTAGCCCTTTCACCCGCTATAATGTAAAACCAGTTCTCACCGTCAAGCACCCAGCCGTCCGACAGAACTATTTCACGCACGTCACCGCAAACGTTGCAGTCAGGGTCAAAAATATCATCGTAGGTGTGGGCGCCTACTGTGCGGACATCACCGCATTCATTACAATCGGTGTCACAGGCGTTATCGTAACTATGTTTGTGTAGTTTAATGATCAGAGGTTCACTAGCCTCACCCGTGGTATTTATAGAGGTTGCTGCATATCTTTGATAGACGAAATATACACCTGACGGTAGACTGTTAAATATAGGGCTTAACTGCCAAGTAATACCATTACAACTGTACTCGGCTCCAACAACCGCTTCAAGCTCAATAAAATCGTCTCCTTGAATTTTGATGACAGGTGTCAATGCTTTAGGTTGTGGAGCTGTAGTCTTGCCTTTCCCATCACAATTATCACAACTTACACGCGTAGGTACATATTCTGAAATTATACCATCGGCACCACAATTTGTACAGTTCTTTGTTTCTTTATATCCTTTGCCAATATTTTCGCTATAACATGAACCGCAATATTTCCTCTCGCCATATCCTCCAAACGAGGTAGGTATAAACTCGGTCTTTAAATTCTTACTTCCGCAATCCAAGCAACGCAAATTTGTATTATCTATAGTTGTTACAGTGCCTCTTCCGTAACAAGTGCTACAATCGGTAGTCGTATATTTTTGCTCAGTAGTATAACCCTTTCCTGAACAAGCCAAACACTTATACGCCCACTTTGCATAAAATGTTGCATTTTTATCTTCAGCATAAGAACTGATAAAGGTTGTGCCATTAGGAGTATGCGACCAACCGAGAAAGGTATATCCGCTTTTTGAAACACTACCAAGTGATAAAGTTACACCTTGGGTTTTGATCTTAGTAAAACTAGAATCACTTCCATCGTTATAACAAAATGTTATTGTATATCCCTTAGGAGTCTTCGTTTTTAATGGTTCGCTAGAACCACTCTGCTTAGAGGTTTTACTCTCCTTAACTCTTTGGTAGAATGTATATTCTGTTTCGGATTTCAAATTTTTAAAGACATTACTACTCTGCCAGTTAGCACCATCAATACTGTATTCGCAACCTTCAACAACTACTAATGTAATGCTTTGGGCATCACAACTTTCGACTACAGGCACAGAAGGAATTAGACTTTCGTAACAAACATTGCAAACCAAATCATCATCGCCGCTGTAGGTGTGTTCTATTGCTCGTATATCACCGCACTCGTTACAGTCAATGTCGCATGAGTTATTGTATCTATGCTCAAAAGGAACGCGCGTTTTTTTGCAGATATTACAATCAACATCACAGTCATTATCATAAAGATGAGGCGGTTTGCGTGTTTCAAAGCATATATTACACTCATTATCGCATTCATTTGTAAATTTGTGCTCTATAGCGCGGATATGTCCGCAAATATTGCAGTCACTATCGCAAGAGTTTGTAAATATGTGTTCATCCGGTATACGAATTTCACCACAAAAATTGCAATCTACATCACAATTGTTCGTATATGTGTGAGCAACTGTGTTTGCACGTCTCTTTTGGCACACATTACACGCAGTATCGCAGACACTTGAATATTTATGATCGGAAACTATACGTTCAGCTTGACAAACGTTACAAAATGCATCGCAAGCGTTATCATAAATGTGGTCAGAAACTGTGCGAGTTTCTTCGCAAACATTGCAAATTTTATCGCAAGCATTGTCATATATATGAGCTGAAGGTGTGCGTTCAAATCCGCAGGAATTGCAAGATGCATCACAAGCGTTTGTGTATTGATGGTCACCTATTTCACGCTCGGCGCTACACAAATCACAGGTGTCATCACAATCATTATCATATTTGTGTGGTGCCTTTCTAAACTCCCCGCAAATATTACAGTCTCGATCGCATTCATTGGCGTAGGTATGTTCGATGGTGCGAACCTGTTTACAAACATTGCAATCGGTGTCGCAAGTGTTATCATAGATGTGCTGTCCAGTTGCATTAATTACGGTATTTTCACTGCGCTTCACATAGCAAACCGTACACTCTTCGTGCTTTTCTCCGTCCACTCCGCAGGTTTCTTGTTTGTCAATTACCCAATCGTAACTATGGGTAATTGTTCTTATATAGCCGCAAACATTGCAATCAATGTCGCAGGTGTTATCATAGATGTGGGTAATTGTTCTTATATCACCGCAAACATTGCAATCGGTGTCACAGGCATTGTAGTAAATGTGGTCGGGGACAGAACGAATTAATCCACACTTGTTACAATCGGTATCGCAGGCGTTGTCATAGGAATGCCCTAAAGCGTTCTTAACAACTGTGCCGCAAATATCGCATACAACAGCTTCTTCACATGTGGGTTCAATAGTGTCTGCCGGCACCATATTCTTTGAGATCTTAAAACAAACTGTATCACTGCCTGACGAAACAGAAGCATCTTTGCTGTAATTAATATAAACCTTATCGCCGGAAACCAGATTAAGAGTGAGGGTTGCCCATGAGGTGCTGCCTGACCGCACAACCTCTGTAGTAGAATTGTGCTTTATGGTCATTTTGTCATAAGTGGATTCAGTTGAGGTGTAATATTCAATATTAATTACACAATCACAAAGAGCGGTAATGGTGAAGGTTGAGGATGAACTGTGAGATTTGTTGGTGGAACTGTAAATGCCGTTACTGAGTGCAAAAGGATATGATGTTGAGTTTTCCAAAGAAAAATGAGAAGCCTCTATTCTGTGTATATCCGGTGTGCGTTCATTTCCACAAATATTGCATGCTGCATCACAACCGTTATCGTAGATGTGGTTGCCTGTAGCAGAAACTACTGTATTTTCATTGCGCGTGGTATGGCACACCGTACATTCTTCGTGTTTAATGCCATCTACGGCACAGTTTTCTGCGCTATCAACAACCCATTCAAAATCGTGCGGAGCAGTTCTTATATAATCACAAACACTACATTCTGTATCACAAACATTAGCAAAACTGTGATTACCGTTAGCTTCAATTACTGTATTTTCATCGCATGTTATATAACAACCTATACATTTTTTATGCTTTTCGCCATTAACACCGCAAGTTTCTTGTTTATCAATTATCCATTCATAATCATGTGGAGCGATTCTTGTATAATCACAAACATTACATACCGTATCACATGCATTATCAAAATAATGAGGTGCTACACGTAATTCAACGCACACATTACACTCGGTATCGCAACTATCATCATAAACATGTATCAAAGTTCCAATGCAAGCGTTATAGTACCAATCGGCATTATATAATTCCAAATTAGAAGAATAAATAACAATTCCTGTTTGCGACTCACCAGCATAATAAACCTCTGTAAGATTATAGCACCAACCAAAGGCATTGTTTTCTATACGTTTAACGCTTTTTGGAATTGTTATGTTTCTAAGATTTTGACAAGAAGAGAATGCATAAGCACTTATACTTGTTATGCTCTTAGGTATTATTACGCTTGTAAGATTCGTATTAGAAAATGCATAAGAACCTATGCTTGTTACACTATTTGGTATTGTTACACTTGTAAGATTCGTATTAGAAAATGCATAAGAACCTATGCTTGTTACACTATTTGATATTGTTACACTCGTAAGATTAGCACAAAATTCAAAAGCACTAAATCCTATTTGTGTTACGTTTTCTCCCATTGTAACACTGTTAATAGTAACGCAATTATAAAATGAAAATGAAGCTATTCTTGTAATATTATCTGGAATAACCAAATCTCTAACAACATTACCATTTAAATAAAGACATTTCGCATTATTCAATGGATTTGAACTGGCATTTCCAAAAGAGATTTTACACCACTTTGCAAGATCACTTATATATACTCCCCCAAGGTTATCACAAGAGGAAAACGCATTAGATCCTATACTTGTGACATTTTTACCTATTGTTACATTTATAAGATCACTGCAAAATATGAACGCCCCCACGCCTATATTAGTAACACTATCAGGTATTATTAAATTTTTAAGACTAATACAATTAGAAAAAGCATAACTACCAATGCTTGTTACGCTGTTAGGGATAGTAATGCTTGTAATATTATCGCAACTTTTGAATGCACTTTCGCCAATAGCCGTCACTGGACATCCATCTAATTCAGACGGGATTACTACATCACCGCTTATGCTTGTATCGCAATCAGTAATGGTTGCCTCACCATTTGAAATGGTATAAGTGTAATACCCTTCTGTTTCTTCCGCACTTGCGCTTATGGCAAACACGGGCATAGCACAGAAAATAAGCACTAAACATAGTGCAACGGACAGTAATTTTTTCATATCGTTGCCTCCATAAAATAAAAAAGTGCGTAACCGAAGCCACGCACCGAAAAACGCATAGCTCCAATTGCTGCGACACAAATTTCACCTACTATCAGAAGCATGCGAAACAGAGCCTGCATTTTTACCAAAAGATAAAAATACACACTGCTGATAATAGGTTATTCATTTGTGTCGCAAGTTCATATTATCATACTATGATAAAAAATGCAAGGGTAAAACGGGTCGTCAAAAATTGCCGACCCCTACAATCCTCATTGCGAAGCAATATATTGAGTGCGCGTTAGCGCGCATATTACGCCTCATCCGTCGGAGAAGGCTTTGATTCGGTAGCAATAAAAAAGCCTTCCTCTGACGAGGGTGCGGGTGTCCGGTGGACACCTCTGCAAAGCAGAAGCACCGACCGAGGCGGAAGCCGAGACGGTGGCACGACGAAGTCGTGACGGAAGGAGAGAAATTATTGCGATTTTTAGTTTTTCTCTCCCTCAGTCATTTTTAAAAATGACAGCTCCCTCGTCAGAGGGAGCTGTTAATTACATCTTGCTTTTCAAAAATTCAATCAGTTTAAGCCAGTCGGTGCGGCTGAAATAATGACTACCCTCTCGCAGATGGTAGCCGATGCTGCCCTCGAAAAAGCTTTCCCCCGCCTTTGCAAGCTCGCCATTATGGACAAAGCCCTTTTTACCCATCTTCTCATAGACAGGACTTGCCGCGGCGCAACAAAGATTTTCTGATACGGGGTCTGCCCAAATATCCTCGGTAGCACTGCCGATACACACGTATCTTGGCGCGATTGCTCCCACCAAATAGTGCTGGTCAAAGGGCATTGCATACTCTTTATGAGCATATTTTTTATAGTTTTCGCAAAACCACAGAGGAAAAGCGTTGTTTATAACCGTCACGCTCTCGCCCCGTTTTCCGCGAGAGACAGCGGCGCCCGTACACCCCGAATCGTTGGAGTAGGCGCACCAAAATCTGCTATCGGTTGCGGCGGCAAGCAGAGCCGTCTTGCCAAGCCTTGAATGGCCGCAGACCACACCCTTGCTTAAATCAAGCAGGTCGCCGAGGGTTTGAGCATAATCCATCACCCGTTGTGCCGCCCAAGCCCAAACCGCCACCTTACCTGCATCGTGAAGCCCCCTCTTGCCGTCGGGATAAAGAATTCCGTAAATTCCGTCAGACATATCCTCGTTATCATAGGTAACCTCGCGGTGACAAAAAGAAAACACCGCAAAGCCGTTATCAATCAACTCTTCAGTAGGCATATATCTGTCCGGCACGTCACTGCGAAAATTGATGTGCACGAAAAAAGGCACTTTTTTGCTGTTGGTCGGGATAACAGCAGTGAAAGGAAAAGAGAACTCTTTGCCTTTAACAAGGCAATGAGCAACCATATTTTTAAGAGTTGCCTTGCCTGCGCAGGTCTTTTGGCTGTGCATCACTTCAAAGGTCAGCTTTTCGGGTGGGTCAGGAAGATAGCCATACACCTCGCGGAGCATTATTTCAAGCATTTCACTTGGCTCTTTGACAGGAGGTAAACTGCGGTCGGCTAAAAGCTTATTTATCATAGGTAACACCTCTTTCAACCCGACAAAGTCGGACTTAATCATAGGAGTGATTTCATCCATTTTAAATGGATTTAGTTAAAAAAGGACTTGGAAATCCAAGTCCTTTTACTAACATTAAACCTCGGGGATGGTGATTTCAAGCTCGTGACCGCATTCTGCAGATTTGCAGATACCGTCAAGAATAGCCTGATTGATGATAATCTGTGAAGTGGGAACAGGAGCAGTGCCACCCTCTTTAATAGCGTCAACGAAGGAGCGAAGCTTAAGCTCAAAGCGGTCGCCATTAAATGGGATAATCGGAATTTCAGTATCAGTCTGAACACCGCAAAGCTCGCGATAGAGAGTCATAGGACCGCCAACAGAGCCGTTCCAACAGTCAGTTGAGGGAATACGCAAGCCGCCCTCGGTACCGAGGATGATGGTATCACCGGGGGTGTTAATATTCATTGCCCAAGCAATACGGAAGTCAAGGATAATATCATCCTCAAGACGAATGAAGCCTGCGGCAAAATCGTCAACGCCGAACTTTTCTGCATATTCGGGGTGACCGGGATAGTAATCGGGACGCTTGCCGAAGAAATCAGACTTGTAGCCTGTAACGGTCAAGGGCTTGGGATAGCCGATTGCGTTAAGCACCATATCCAAAGAATAGCAGCCAATATCACCAAGAGCTCCGATACCGCCTGTTTCCTTCTCAATAAAGGTGGTGCCGTAGGGGGTGGGGATACCGCGACGGCGGCCGCCACCGGTCTGAATATAGTAAATCTTACCCAAAACGCCTGAATCAACAATCTTTTTAATCATCTGCATATTGGGGTCAAGACGGGGCTGGAAGCCGATGGTAATAATCTTACCGCTTGCCTTTTCAGCCTTCATAATCTCGATACCCTCTTCAAGAGTAACGCACATAGGCTTTTCAAGCATTACGTTTACACCCTTGTTAAGAGCATAAATTGCACACTCTGCATGGGTGCAGTTGTAGGTGCAGATTGAAACGCCGTCAAGCTGCAATGACTCGTCGTCAAGCATCTCTTTGTGGCTAAGATAGCATTTTGCACCCTCAATACCGAACTTCTTACAAAATGCCTCTGCCTTGCCGGGAACGAGGTCTGCACAAGCAACAATCTCTACATCGTCAAACTTCTGATAGTTTAAAATGTGAGCCTCGCAAATCCAACCTGTACCGATAAGACCGATGCGAACCTTTTTGCCGTCAGACACCTTTTTATCATCCTCAATGATAGCGTCGAAACGATCCAAAATATTGTCTGCCATAATATAATCCTCCTTAAAAGGTATTAGTAACCGATAGATTTAAGATATTCGCGGCTCTTCTCGGCGCACTCAAGGGGAGTCATATCGGGAGAGGGTGAATCCTGCTCAACGATAAGCCACTCACTGCCGCTTTCCTCAGCTGCCTTGATAATTGCAGGGAAATCCTGCTTGCCTTGACCGACGTAGCGAAGTCCAAAGGTGTTTTGTGCCTCTGCCTTTGCCTTGTCATCACCGATAAGCTCATACATATTTTCACTCTTGCTGCCAACAAAGTCCTTAAGGTGAACAAGAGGAGCTCTGCCACTGTACTTGCGGATATAGTCGGCAGGATTTTCGCCGCCAACGTTTACCCAACAGGTGTCAAGCTCGGTCTGAAGCAAATCTGCAGGGATTTCTTCATACATAATATCAAGCTTATATTTGCCGTCAATCTTTTCAAACTCAAAATCGTGATTGTGATAGCAGAAGGTAATACCTGCCTTTTTAGCAGCAGTAGCAAAGGTAATAAGTGCCTCGCGAGTTTCATTCCAAAGAGGACCGCCGGGACGACGCTCCTCTGCAAGCCAAGCAAGAGCAAGATACTTTACGCCCAGCACAGAGTAATCGGCAACGGTTTTTTCAACGTCAAGAACTGCATCCATACTAATGTGACCTGAAATGGCAACAAGACCGATTTCATCACAAATCTTCTTAAGGTCGGCAGGAGTTTGGTTGCAGAAGCCTGCAAACTCAACACCGTCGTAGCCCATATCCTTAATTTTTTGCAAGGTGCCGCGTGCATCTGCATTGGCATCGTCACGAACAGAGTAGACTTGAATTGCGATTGGTAAAGACATTTTTATTTCCTCCTTGAAATGTTAGTCTGTTAAGTGTATAATACAATAAAACAATGCTTTTTACAAGATGTTTTTTAAGACAAAAGGTGCTTAGAAGTAGACATTTTTTGAGTTTTACTCATTTTCAGGGTGGTTTGCTGTGATATACGAAAAACGAAATGTAAAATACACCTGCATCAGCGGTTCACGTTTGGTTGACTGGGCTCACATTCATCACGAGTTTGAAATGGTATATGCCGAGGAAGCGGGGGCATCTGCCATTTGCGACGGAGTGGAGTATCCCATTAATTCGGGCGATTTGTTTATAGCCTTTCCCCACACCATTCACTCCTACAAAATGAACGTCGACCGCGCAAAGCATATGCTTTTTGTCTTTTCACCCGACGACTTTGCAGGATTCACAAAACTGCTTCTTAATTTCAGGCCTAACCATCCCGTTGTTAAAAATTGCGGTGACAAAATCAAAAGCATTATGGCGGATATTAAATCCATCAAAGGCACCGAGTTTTACGAGCAAAAGCTATTTGCCTACGTAACCCTGCTGCTTAGCGAGGTTATACCAAGCCTTGAACTTGTTGAGCGCACCCAATCGGAAAGCAACAATCTTAAACGCTTGCTTGAATATTGCGGTGAGAATTTTACCAAAGATTTAAATTTGCAGGTTTTAAGCAAAGAACTGTATATGAACAAATACCATATATCTCATTTATTCAACGACGTTTTGGGCATAAGCCTTAGAAAATACATCAACACCATGCGTGTTAAAATGGCAGAGCAGCTGCTTGCACATAATGAATTATCGGTTAACGAGGTGGCTTTTGCGGTGGGCTTTACTACTCAGCGCACCTTTAACCGCGTATTTGTTGAGCACAAAGGAATAACCCCCAGCGAATTCAGACAAAAGAAACTGCAAAAAGCAAAGGAGAAATTAAAATGAAAGCATTGCAAGACAAAATTTTAAAAGAGGGCATTGTAAAAGACGGCGGTGTGCTTAAGGTTGACGGCTTTGTTAACCACCGCATTGACGTTGCCTTTATGAACGAGGTCGGCAAAGAGTTTAAGCGCCTTTTTGACGGAGTGGAAATCAACAAAATCGTCACTATTGAGGCATCAGGTATCGGTATTGCCTGCATTGTTGCCCAGTATTTTAATGCTCCTGTTGTTTTTGCTAAAAAGAATAAATCCATAAACATTTCGGGTGACGTTTATTCGGTTGACGTTGCCTCCTTCACCCACAAAACCGTAAACACCATTATAATGTCGAAAGAATATATCGGCCCCGGTGACAAGGTGCTGATTATAGACGACTTTTTGGCAAAGGGCAACGCCCTTAAAGGTCTTATCACCCTTGTGCGTGATGCAGGCGCCGAAGTTATGGGTTGCGGAATATTGGTTGAAAAGTCATTCCAAGAGGGACGCGCTCTCATCGACTCAATGGGTATTAGAGTTGAATCCCTTGCCCGTATTAAGTCAATGGATAATAACGAATTGGTTTTCATAGATTAAATACTCCCCTATGATTGATGTTGATACATCAATCATAGGGTTTTTGTTGCTTTGACCGACTAAATATGGTAATATATTTTTGTAAGGAGTTGAGGTAATGCGTAAATCCGTAACAAAGGCTGTCAGTCTTTTTCTTATTTTTGCTATGATAATATCCTGCGCTTGCGGTTGCAGGCTGATTGACAGTCGCGATCTGCCTTCATCAAGCAAAGGCGACTATAGTCACATAAATAGCAGTATTGCTGACAGTGATTTAAGCTCAGCGGTAGTTTCACAACCACCCGAAACAGAGGATACTGCTCAATACGGCAACCTTGTCAGCAATTTAAAAAACCGCGGAAAAGCCGCAATTAAGGACGAGTGGATTTTTTACGCATCTCCGTCAGGATTGTATAAAATTAAGGGCAACAACCTTAACACCAAGCAACAGCTTTCTGACCAAAAAGGCATTAGCCATATAAACGTTTATAACAATCTGGTGTACTATGTTTGTTTTGACAATATTTATAAGGTTAATACTGACGGCACCGATTTACAGAAATTCATCAACAATGCAACGTCCCTTTACATTGTTGATGATTGGGCATATTACACTGACAGGTCTAACGGTGCGTTACGCAGAACGCCCCTTGATAGATTTGAGCCAAAACTTATTATTGGACAAAGAGTATCCAATTTTTATATTCAGCACAATAAGATTTTTTGGGGTAATAACATTGATTTAAACTGTGCCGACCTTGACGGAAGCAACCGCAAAACCTATGAGAACGTGTACTCTCAAGGTTTAGTAATTTATAAAAACCGCAAATATACAGACGGCAGTCTTCGCAAACAAAATCTTGATGGCAGTAATTCTCAAGAGTTTGTTGAGCAAGGAGTTTATGATATTACCATTCAAAACGACTGGATGTATTTTACATACAACGAAAACAACGACGGCTTCTATTATCTGTACAAAATGAAAACAGACGGAACCTGCTTAACCAAGCTTAACGATATTTATACAGACAACGTCAGTGTCGTTGGTGATTGGATTTTTTATCAGCAAGCAGTTCGCACCTCAAGCACGGCAGGCAAAACTTTAGACGAGTTTTACAAAATAAAAATTGACGGCAGTGAAAATCAGCGCATTTATTAAAATGACAGTCACTCTGTCTTGTTACAGTAAACAAATTTTACGTTATATAGGCGTACCCTCTTTAAATAAAAATCGCCCCTTAGCGCAGTCTTGAATTCTTTGTTATTTCAAGCATCTGACTAAGGGGATTTTTTACTTTATTACCCTAAATATTGTCTGTGAATTCTGTTTTCGGGGTTTGTATCAAATGCGTAAAGCACCAAAAGGAAAAGCCACTCAAGAGGTTTCATTACAAAATAGACTATATTTGAGCGAGCCTTGGTGTTGATGTACTTTGAAACAGGCAATCCGATTTTATCATAAGTTTTGCGAATAACCTTGTGAAGCCGAGGTGTCTTTTCCGCAATCAAATCTTCAAAAGCATTTGCAACAAGAAGCTGTCGGTTAACCACAATCAATCTGCCGTGACGCTTGCCTGCGCGGATAGGCTTTACCACCTTTTCATCACCGCAAGCGGCAACGGTGCAAAGATAATGACCGTCGTAATCAAGTCGCGGTGGGGGTATCTTTTGAGAAAGAGTCCATTCGGCAGTTTCGGTAAATTGCTTGACGATTGAGTCAGGCTGTTGACCAAACAAAAGCAACACCGCAATTATAATAAGAAGCAGCGGAATTGTCAGAATAAAGGTTGCAAGCATAAAGGTTGACGACCTGCTAAGCACCTTTTGGCAGAATATAAGCACAGGATTTTTATACTCTTTTTGCGCCATTGCCTGCGCCTGTTCTTCCACAGTGTTTCGCATAAGACGGAGTGAACACATAACCGCATTGTATGGAAAGAGCAGCAGCAAAGCCGTGAGCGGTTGATCAATAAATTTCCACAGCTGCACAGTCAGTGCCACCGTCATAAAAAAGCCGAGAAACATACCCGAATAGCAAAGTGCCGCTATTATAGGAGACAGTTTTTTGCTGAAAAACCGAAGCAAAATATAGCTTAAAAGGGCAACACCGCAAATAGTGCCAAAGGTTGCAAGGTGGTCAAAGGCAACGGGAGTGTACCTTTCATTCAAAGCCGGACCTTCGCGAAGCTGCTCATACCACTGGTGAAAATTATGGAACACAGCAAGCAAGCCCGTGTATAATATTCCCAATCCAAAGGTCATTATATCGGTGACGTTAATAAGGCCTTTGAATTTAGGGCTTACCCTTTTTCCGCAAAGAAGCAACAACAGGTTAAAAAGAGTGAGTAATGCAGGTATACCGAACAAAGCAAACAGCAACAGTATTGTCGCCAACGAATTTAACACTACTCTTGGATGCATATCACACGCCTCCTTAATTATTCACGCTATGCTGAATTAAAGTAGAAGTGGGACTTAAGGTCATAAACTGATAACCCTCTGAACGAAGGTAGTCAATAATAAGGGGCAATGCCTCAACGGTAGTCTTTTTTTGGTCGGTATCGTGCATAAGCACGTTGATTACAGGCTTATCCACACAAGCCGACTTTACCTTTTCAAGCAAGGTAAGAGCAGGCACAGATGCCGCTGAAGCATCGGTGGAGTCTACGTTCCAGTCAAAATAGATATATCCCTCGGCGTTAAGACGCTCTACAATCTGAGTTACAACACCCGTTGCATAATCCTTGCTGACGGTGTTACTGCTTCCGCCCGGAAGTCGCATAATTTTAGGCTTGATGCCTGTAACCTCATAAATGCGAGCCTCAATCATATACAAATCGGCAAAATAGGCATCCACCGATGAATAGATAGTCTTGTAATCGTGGGTGGCAGAGTGCATTGCCAAAGCACTGCCCTGCTTATGAATGGCGGCAGCCTTGTCAAGATACTTGTTGTTGATAACGAAAAAAGTACCAACCGCGCCCCTTTCGGACAAAATCTTAAGTATTTCTTCCGTATGCTCCGAGGGGCCGTCATCAAAGGTAAGATAGGCAATTTTTGTGTCGGCAGGCTCTGCCGTTTTTTCGTCACGGCCGTTAAGAGGAGTCTGCAATTCACCTATAAGAGCCGCTTGCTCGGCATTTTCCGCCTTTAGTCTGTTAATCAGGTCGCGGTATTCCTTTAGCTGAGCCTCGTTATCCTTAATAGTGGCGTTGGCTTCTTTTAATTTGGCGTTAAGTTCTTTTTCGGTCTTTGCCGATTGGCTGGTCAGCTTGTCAATCCGCTTGTCCAACGCGTTAAGGCTGTTATTGGTAGAGCAGATATACCACACCAAAAAAATAATAAGCGCCGCCAAAACAGCGCACAAAGTTTTGCATATTAAAGGCGTATGCTTGCACTTAAATATATTCATTCCTGTCATCTCCTAAGGATTATGATAACACAAAAGATCAGGTTATTCAACACCCTTTGACAGATTTTGCGACTTTTGGTCGCAATAAATTGCAACCTGGCGGTTGCGTGAATTGAAAAGCCTTTCATGAATTGACCTTACGGTCATGAATTGTGGAACCCACATTGCAATTCAATTCATTGAGCGTAGCGAAAATTCATGGCGTTAGCCAATTCATGATGCTTAAATATCAATTCATTTTTTCTTCGTGCAATCCTGCGGAATGGTTACAACAAATTCAGAGCCTTCGTTTTCACGGCTTTCCGCTTCAATACTGCCGCCGCACACCTTTACAATCCGCCTTGCAAGAGGCAGTCCCAATCCGTTGCCCTCACCCTTATGAGAGGGGTCACCCTGATAAAACTTTTCAAAAATATGCTCCAGCACATCCCCTGACATACCTACACCCGTATCTTTTATAACAACGGTTACAAGTCCATTCTTACCGGCAAGGCATATGGTGATTTTGCCGCCTTTTTGGGTAAATTTAATAGCATTGCTGATAAGATTATACCACACGTGATGAAGCAAATCCTTTGGAGCGTTGCAAGACACTTCTTCCAAATCAATATCTAATTCAAGCTCTTTTTCGCTCCATTTTTCCTCAAGCTCAAGAAGGGTGTGGCGGATTTGCTCGTCAAGGTCATAGACCTGACATTCCGGAGTAATATTTTGATTGTCAAGTCGGCTGAGCAGCAAAATGTTTCCCGTCATATCACTAAGACGGCGTGTAGTCTGTGTGATTCGGGATATATATTCAGCCTTTTCCTCTTGAGTCAGTGAGTCGTCTTGCAAAAGGGTTACGTAGCCCTCAATGGTGGCAAGAGGAGTCTTGAATTCGTGAGATACGTTGGCAACAAAATCGTTACGCAAAATCTCGTTTGAGCTAAGCTGATGCACCATCTTATTAAAGCTTACCGTCATTCCACGCAATTCTTCGGTACAGTAATCTTCATCAAGGCGCACACTCATATTGCCATTGGCAACCTCATTCATAGCCTTGTTAACGTTGGCAATTGAACGGGTCAGACGCCGATATATCACCGCCGCTTCAACAGTGCCAATAAGCACGCAGGCAACCATCATCATTATAAGGGCAAAGCCGGGAAGCGGCTCTTTTACATAACCCAACTGATAACCCACAACAAGTATTGCAACGCCAAAAAAAGCCACGCTCAGCAGCAGTACAAACGCCCATATTGACAGCACAAGACTTAGATTAAACCACGCCTTTGCCTGTAGCTTTTGGTGCAAGCCCTTAAAAACTTTTCTTTTCATCACTTTTTCACCGCTTTGTAACCAAGTCCTCTGACGGTTACAATTTCAAAATCATCATTTTCTTTAAATCGGTCCCGCAGACGGTTGATATGCACGTCTACCGTACGGGGCTCCGTCTCGGAATCCATACCCCAAATCTCATCCATCAGCTGATTGCGGGTAAAAATTCTGCCTGCATTGGATAGCAGTTTAAAAAGCAAATAAAACTCCTTTTGAGGAATCACGCTTATTTGCCCCTTAACACTCACCTCAAGGGAGTCGTAGTTTAGTTTGGTGCCACCCACCTCGATAGAGCGGTCACTGGCAATTTTTGCCCGACGAAGCAAGGCGCCCACTCGCATAACCATCTCGTTAACGTCAACCGGCTTTACCATATAGTCATCGGTGCCTGCATCAAAGCCCTGCTGCTTGTCCATAATATCACCCTTGGCAGTTATCATAAGTATGGGCAAGGTCATCTGCGCGGCGCGGATTTCACGGGTTAACTGAAAGCCGTCCATTCGAGGCATCATTATATCGCAGATTATCAGGTCAACGTACTGAGTATCAAGCACCTCTAACGCCTCTATACCGTCATAGGCGGGTAAGGGATTATATCCGTTTTTCTCAAGCACCTTGCAAAAAAGTCGGTTTAAAGCTGTATCGTCTTCAACAACCATAATATTAAACATACCCATTCTCCTTTTTTCGATGGATTTTTCACCTGTTTTAATTATAGTAAGACATAAATATTAACTTTTTGTCAAGAAAATATAAAAAAATTCGCAAATTCATAACAAATAGTTAACACACAGTTGAAAAATTATGGTAAAATGATTTTATATCACTTTTAGGAGGTCGCATTTTGCTTACCTTAAAAAATATTGTTAAAAACTATACCGCAGGTGACTCCACAGTTGCCGCACTTAAAGGTATAAGCGTTAAATTCAGAAAAAGCGAGTTTGTATCGGTGCTGGGCCCGTCGGGTTGCGGCAAAACGACCCTGCTTAATATTATCGGCGGTCTTGACCGATACACAAGCGGTGACCTTGTTATAAATGGCCGCTCCACCAAGGATTATAAAGACAGAGATTGGGACAGTTATCGCAATCATTCGGTTGGCTTTGTCTTTCAAAGCTATAACCTTATCCCCCACCAAAGTGTACTGTCCAACGTTGAACTTGCACTGACACTGTCGGGCGTATCAAAAGAGGAACGCCGCCGCAGAGCCACCGAAGCCCTTGAAAAAGTGGGACTTGGGGACCAACTGCACAAGCGCCCCAATCAGATGTCGGGCGGTCAGATGCAGCGTGTTGCCATTGCCAGAGCCTTGGTTAACGACCCCGATATTTTGCTTGCCGACGAGCCGACAGGCGCCCTTGACTCTGAAACAAGCGTGCAGATTATGGAAATTCTTAAAGAAATTTCTGCCGATAAGCTTATAATTATGGTTACCCACAATCCCGAATTGGCAAACACATATTCAAGCCGCATTATCCGTCTGCTTGACGGCGAGGTAACCGACGACTCTAACCCTTACGACGAGGAGGAAGAGGCTCCAAAGAAAGAAGAAAAGGTGCAAAAGAAGCCCTCTATGTCCTTCTTCACCGCCGTTTCCCTTTCCTTCAACAATCTGCTCACCAAAAAGGCACGCACCTTTCTCACAAGTTTCGCAGGCAGTATCGGTATAATCGGCATTGCCCTTATACTTGCCCTGTCCACAGGCGTAAACGCCTATATTGACTCGGTGCAAAAGGACACTCTTAGTTCTTACCCCATTTCTATTCAGGCAGAAACTATGGATGCCACCGAGCTTTTGACGGCACTTATGCAGGCAGGTGATAAAGAGGTTACCCATGAGCTTGACAAGGTTTACGGCAACACTGTTATGCACGAGCTTGTTAACGCACTTAACAACACTAAGGTTCAACAAAACAATCTTAGAAAATTCAAAAAATGGTTGGATAAAGAGACTAAATCAGGCTCCAAAACAGGACTTGACCAGCTTGTTACGTCGGTTGAATACGGCTATGACCTTGACCTTAACGTTTACACCAAGGATACCGACGGCAAGGTTGTAAAGGCTGATATGGAAACCCTTATAACCGACGTTTACGGCATTGATATGAACAGTTCTATGGGCAGTATGCCAAGTATGCCGGGTATGTCGGGCAGTGCTATGGATAGCTTCGCCGCAATGAATATTTGGACAGAGCTTCTTGCAGGGGAAAAATCCAACAATGTTAACGGACTCCTTAAAGAGCAGTACGACGTAATTTACGGCAGTTGGCCCACCAAGTACAACGAGGTGGTGCTTGTTGTTGACCAAAACAACGAAATCAGCGACCTTTGTCTTTATGCATTAGGTCTTAAAACGGTTGACCAGCTTCGTGAAGATATTGAAAAATCCTCTGCAGGTGAAACCCTTGAAATTAAAGAGCAAAGCTGGAGTTATAAGGAAATTTGCGGCAAAACCTTCCGTCTTGTTCCCTCTTGCGACCGCTATTCCTACAATAACGAAAGGGGTGAATATATCGACCTTGACAGCAGTGAAGCAGGTCTTAACTACCTGTATGACGAGGGTATAGATGTTAAAATCACAGGTATTATCCGCCAAAATCCCAACGCATCAAGCGCTATGCTTCGCGGCTCAACTATTGGTTATACTCCTGCGCTTACCGAATATATTGTTGACAAAGCCAACAATAGTGAGCTTGTTAAAAATCAGATTAAAGCTCCCGACACCGACGTTTTTACAGGCAAACCCTTTATGCCCAAGGCTACCCTTACCGATGAGCAGAAGCTTGCCGAAATTAAGGAGCATCTTGCCTCTTTGTCAGTGGGTGAAAAAGCGGCATTTTACCGTCAGGTGATGTCGGTTGCCGATGAAGAATATCTTGAAACCGCCACCAAGACTCAACTTGAAGGTATGAGCATTGAGGATAAGAAAAATATGCTCATTCAGGCGGCAGTAAGCCAAATGGGAATGAGCAACGAGCAGGCGGCAGAATATATCGCTAACCTTGACCAAGCCACAATTGACGGCTACGTTGCCGATGGCATTAAAAAGGCGGTAGCAGCCCAATTTGCTCAGCAATCAATGGCACAGTTGGCAATGCTGCCCGACAGTCAGGCCGCCGCAATGCTTGACGGCGTTGAGGACAAAAAACTGCTTCCTATGTACGACACCCTTTTTGCCGACAAATATTCCGACGCCGACTATGACTCTAACCTTAAAAAGTTGGGCTACGTGGATATGGCAATGCCAAGCTCCGTCAATATTTTTGCCGCCACCTTTGAGGATAAAGAGGCTATTGATGCCATAATCGGCAACTACAACGACAAGGTTGAGGAAGAGGATAAAATCGCATACACCGATATTATGAAGCAGGTTATGTCCTCCTTCACCACCATTATTAACGCTATCACCTACGTGCTTATTGCCTTTGTTTCCATATCCCTTGTTGTTTCATCAATTATGATTGGCATTATCACCTATATCTCTGTTTTGGAGCGCACCAAGGAAATCGGTGTACTGCGTGCAATCGGCGCGTCCAAGCGTGATATTTCCCGTGTATTCAATGCCGAAACCCTTATTATCGGCTTTGCCTCAGGTGCTATAGGCATTGGTACCACGCTACTGTTGTGTATTCCTATCAATGCTATTATTCACGCGTTGACAGATATTCAGTCAATCAATGCCGTTTTGCCTGCAGGCGCCGCCGTAATTCTTGTTACAATCAGTATGGTGCTTACCTTTATTTCAGGTCTTATTCCCTCTAAGATTGCCGCCCGCAAAGACCCTGTTGAAGCACTCAGGAGTGAATAATTATGTTTTGGAGAATTAAAGAGGCTTTTGCCCGTTTTATGTTTGGGCGCAACGGCTTTGACCGTTTCACCTTTTGGCTTGCCGTTGCCTATCTTTTGCTTGGCGTTGTGCGGAGTATAGTTTGGGCAATAACAAAAAGCCTTGTTATTGAAGCAGTCTTTGCTCTGCTTTTATCCGCACTTTTTGTTTATATCGTTTTTCGCATTTTGTCAAAAAACGTGTACGCGCGCCGCGAGGAAGAGCGCAAATTCCTGATTTGGTGGGCGCCCGTAAAAAATCACCTGTCGGTTATATTTAAAAATATGACCGACAAAGAGCGCAAATATATGGTTTGCCCCCACTGCAAAGCCATAATCCGATTCCCTCGCAAAAAGGGAGTCCACTCTGCCTCTTGCCCCAAATGCAGAGGACCGCTGACTGTGAAAATATAATAACTAAGTTTGCCCTTACGGGCAAGTGAAGTTGCCGTTGGCAGTGAAGTTACTGCATAGTGAAGTTTGCTTCGCAAGTGTTTCGGCAAACTTTACTTCACTTTTGTTACAAAAACTTCACTGTGTTTTATCACAACTTCACTTCAAATCACATTTGAAACTTCA
>JAFQWE010000027.1 GCA_017407645.1 Clostridia bacterium
ATGCTACGCATAGTGATATTGTCCTGCGGACAGTTTATGGCGAATAGAATATCACGAAACCGATAGGTTTCATATCACTTTCGCAAAGCGAAAATATCACGCTGACTTTAGTCAGCATATCACTTATCAGACAAAAAGAAAAAGAAGACTCGTTATGATACGAATCTTCTCTTTTCTGTTGTTAATGGGTTTGGGCTACTGCCCAAGTGCATTTGTACTTACAAATGCGATGCTGGTTCTTAGCGGAATTTGAAAGAATTCTATTTTCTCCGATAAGAACAACCCGCATTTTCTGCACAGTTTTTTGTTTACCCTTAAGCGAAGGGGTTGCATAAAAAAATAACCGAAGCAATGCCGACAACAACGCCAATCCATTGCTTAACTAAAAGCTTTTCCTTGAATATTATTACTGCCGCAAGAGTGGTAAGCACCAATCCTCCTCCGTTAACAATGGGGAAAAAGACGGCACTATCCATAACGCCCGATAAGTACAAATTGAATTTGTTGTTGACGGCTATGCAAGCACCGTTTATAAGCATAACGGCTACCATCATCCAAAGTTGTTTTGATTTGGGAGCATTGCCCTCCTCTGCGGATTTGTTGTTCCGTCTTTTAAGCAAAAGGGCAAGGATTGTGCAGAAAACTGCCGACGAGGCAAATGCGACAATGAGAAATGCATTCAGCTCCCCACGGTGTTGAGAGCTTTGATGAACCTTCTGCATAACCCCTATACCGCCTGTAGCAGAAAAAGCTATAAGGCACAGAAAAATCCATTTTAGGTTGGCCTTTTTCTCGTTGGAGTCGCTCTTTACGGCAAGAACGAAGCTAATCAGCATCAAAACCATTCCCACTATTTGCGCCCAGCCTAAAGCCTCGCCAAAGAAGACCACGCCCGACAAGGCGGAAACCAGTGTAGAAAAGGAAATGATAACCGACGTGTATGACATTGGGCCAATCTGCAAAGCGGATAAAACCGAAATTCCTTGCAAAGAGGTAACGGCGCCAAAAGCCACGCCAAGAGCAATTGTAAAGGGCGAGGATATGCCAAATCCTCCCCAACACAGCAGAATAACAGTGGAAACAAGACAAGCAACAGCGTTAAAAACAAAATTTCCCGAAAGACCTATGCTTTTTCTGTTGGTGTAGTATTTTTTTGAAATATTACCGCAAAGGGCTACCCCAAGGGATGAAATTAGTGTAATTGGTATATTCATATCTTTTTCACCCACAAAAGCTTAGCCGAGCGAGGCTCATCAAAGGTAAGAGTGAATCTGCCGTCGGTGGTTTCCTTCTCACCGCTATCCTCATCGGTAAGGGTGAATTTGTCCCCTGCGCTGACAAAGGGCAAGGCTATGCGAAGCTGATTTCTGTCGCACTTTTCCTGACGAAATGCCAAGATTACACCCTCATCTTTGTGGGCGTCATAAAAGCACAAGGCGGTAAAATCCGAGGTGTCCTTTTCCTTGTGCCAAGGAGTCAGGGTGTAAAACTCTTTGAGCAGATAGGGAGAAACCCTTTGCCACTCATTTAGCCCAAAACGGAGCATATCAAAATCATTGCTTTCGTTATACACAAACTGTGATTTAACGTTTAACGAGGGTAGATAAGATGCTCGCCAAACATAAGGGTCACTTACACCCGTTTTTGCAAGTTCACTATCCTTTTCTCTTGATGTTGCACCGCAAAAGGGAATCCACTTATTAAATGAAGAAGTCATAGATAGACGAAGCGCCGTGCTTGTTCTGTCACTGTCACTTCTAAGCAGGGGAACACCGCGTCGCATAGATTCAAGGTCATTTCTGCCGCCCCCCGATGCACAAGAGTCTACAAAGCCACAGCCACCGTACGAGAGGGTGCAGGCAATAATATCATCCCACAGCTTATAGTGTGCCGCAATAAATTTGGCTTCGGTGATACCAAGCCTGTTTTCACCTTCCAAATTGTCAAGATGCTTCCACATGGTTGCGGGATTCCAGTTGTTATCCTCACGATACATTTCCACCTTGTTTTCCTTAAGCATTTTACATATTCGGTGGGTTGTCCACTTAAGGCAATCGGGGTTGCCGATGTTGTTGGAGATTGCCCTTTCACCATCTACACGAATTGCCCAATCCATATTGTAGCCATAATTTTTTACAAGATTTTCGGGATCGGTTACACGCTCAGGCTCAAACCAGACGATAGTTTTCATACCATGCTCACGTGCAAAATCCGTAGACTGACGAAAACTGTTATTGGGCCATTTAACAGGGTCAAGCTCCCAAGTGCCAACGGTATCCCACCAATCGTGCCCTTTTACAAAGGGTTGGGGGCTTGTGCCGTCGGGACAGACGTACCACCCTGCATCAAACCATCTAAAATCAACCCTTGCCCCTTCTGCAAGCATCTTTTCAAGGGATGGGCGCCAAGTGGTGTGACACTCGGATATGCTTCCGTCTGAATTGGGCAGACCCGTATCGTTGGAAAGACAGCAGGTGGAAAAGGGCTCAAGGGGCGCGCCACTCTTATCCGCCTTGGGTAAATTGTATTTTACAAACCAATCACGCCAAAAATTCGTAGCGTAATGCTCGTTTCTTACACTGTAAGGCGCGGCTACGAAAAGAGCAGTTCGTATTTTTTCGCCCGCCTTAAGATAGGTTTTTAGCCCGTTGACCGAGCTTGCGGTATAGGTGGTAACATTGTTTTTTGAAGAAAATTCAGCCCTCCAAGTGCCTGCCCAACCGATAGCCAGCATTACGCCGCCGTCACCGTATTCCAAATTGAAATAGGGAAAATTGATGTGGGTGGCACGACCTGAATCTGACGAAAAATCCGCCACATTGTTTTGCAAATCGATAGAATAAGGGCTGTATTGATTAACGTGGTCTCCTAAAATTCCTTTTAAAAGTGGATATTTGCCCTCAAAGGTCAACTCGGTTTTAATTTGCTCTATCACACCGCTGTTTTTATTTGAGACGTTTTCAAACCACACCGTCCACTCGGTTACACCGTGAGAAAAATAGTGGGTAAGAATAAGCGTTACCTCCAAGACTTGCAAAAAGGCAAGTCTGAAGGTTTGAGTTTCCTTCTCGCCCTCTTGCACAGTGTCATTGCTTATAAGGTCAAAATGCTCCGCCGAAAAGCCCTTGTAGGTCTTGCCGTCATAAACAAAGGAAAAGGGCAATTGGGACAGGTCGTCGGTTAACGCACGATATTTTTCGGTTGCAAGAGAATTTTCGTAAATTCGTTTCATAATGCCTCCTTTGGTTGACAAACCCTTCTTTTTAGGTTAGTATATCACTTGAATTATCATATTTATATGCTATTTAATTCATTTTATATAATTTTTCACTCATTTGGAGGTAATATGTACGAGCCAAAATTTATGCCGCAGTTAGAAGAAATTATAAGTCCTTTTTCCCATCTGCGCTTTTATATTGTTCATAACAATAAATACAAAAGGGTTGACGATGCCGATTCCGATCCCTTGCATATTCATAATTACCTTGAAATTTTTCTTAATATTTCAAGCGACGTATCCTTTCTTGTAAACAACAACCTCTATCCCGTTCCCTTTGGGGATGCGGTAATATCCTGCGCGGGTGATATACATATGGGGGTTTTTAACAAGTCGGCAGTGCAGGAGCATATTTGCATTTGGATTGATGCCGATTTTGATTCGCCCATTTTTTCGTTTTTACGCAAAAAGGATTTTTGTCCTTTGTTTTCCTTTGACCAGCCAACAAAGAAAAGGGTGCAAGAGCTTGCCTTTTCCTTGTTGAAGGTGTGCGAGAAGGAGGACTCCCAGCTTGAAAAAATGTCTTATTTACTTCAAATTTTAGCTGTATTTGAAAAGAAAACGCCCCATCATACCACCCAAGCAGATATACCCGAGGCGCTTCAAAAAATACTGGATGATATTCACGAAAACTTTTCCGAAATAGGCAGTGTAAAGGACGTTTTGGAGTCCCACTTTGTAAGCTCCGCCACCTTGACACGCTGGTTTAGAAAACACCTGCACACATCCCCAAGAGAATACATTGAGTCGGTTAGGCTTTCAAACGCGGCGGTGTTGCTTTCAAAGGGATGCTCGGTAACAGAGGCTTGTGTTTGTTCGGGCTTTTCGGACTGCTCTCATTTTATCCTGCTTTTTAAAAAGAAATTCGGCGAAACACCCCTAAAATATAAGAAAAAGGTTAGCATAAATCGGCATTTGCAAGAATAAAAGAAACAGACACGTCGTCTTTGAGTTTTCAAATACGATGTGTCTGTATTTTTTGTATTAAAAGTGAGGTTTATGTCATTAGCCGATGATTTCGTCGCCGTGTTCGTCCATCCACTTGCAAGCTACGTCGTAAGCCTCATAATCAAGGTCGGCCATAGTGTTGGTATGAAGCACAACGCCTTCGATTTCGCCCTTTAAAAGCAGTTCTCGGTAATAATCAAGCTGCCATTTAACAGCATCGCCCGTTGCTTGCTTCGATTCACCAAAATTATAAAGATAACAACCAACCATACGGCGAGTTTTAGGTGTTTGCTTTTTGAAAATTTCAAATTTTTCGGGAATTAAGTGAACGTCGCTCTCTTTCCAAGTCCACATAATTACCCCGTCAAATTCATCCATAAAGGGCTGAAACTCTTTATCCTCTTGCTCATCCACACCAAACTGAAAGGTGTATAAAACCATCCACGAATCAAGTCTGCGAACGCCGTTGTTATGTAGCTTTTGGTTAATGCCTTGAAGCATGGATACAGGCAACGTTTTATATCGGGGGATGCCGTTTTCCTCTATTTTAAAATCATCTATAACTACGCAGGATATATTGGGGAACTCTTTGGCTTCTTCGATAATTGTATCAATCATTTCAGGCTTTTTACGGGCGTCAAAGCATTCCCATCCCACCTGATTTAAGGTTTTAAAGGATTTATTATACTGACGACGGTTTACCTCTACTCCAACAGGCACCATAAAGGTGTTTCTAACGCCAAGGTAAAGGCAAGCCTCCATAGGCGTCATTCTTGAAACGTCAGGGCAACCGAAGTCGTCAGCGTTTTGGTTATATCTTCCTTCAGGATGACCCCAAATCCAAAATTTATCTCGCAATAACATAGCAAATTTCCTTTTCTTATTACAGTTTTACAACAAAATTTATTCAAATTGGTACCAAGCGCGTAGAAAACAAGGTGATTTTATCCTAACACAACGTTAAAATTGTTTTTTGTATTGATGGGGAGTTATGCCATAATAATGCTTAAATAACTCAATAAAATAAGAACTGTCATTATATCCCACGCTTGTGCCTGCGACCAAAACGGAGGCACCGTCTTTAAGCAGTTTAGCCGCAAATAAAAGCTTTTTTCTGCGGATGTATTCCAAAGGTGTCATAAAAAGTATTTCTTTAAATCGTCGTTCCAAAGCGCTCTGGCTTATAAAAAACCTTTTTGCAATGCTTGAAACGGTTATTTCTTCACAAACGTTGTCGTCAATAAATTCGATAATTTCACTTAATTCTTTGGTCATTGCCGATTGCTTTTTGGAAGAATCTTTGCTCATTTTAAGTATGGCAAAAAACCGAAAAAAACAGTATACTTTTTCTTCTTCAGTTAAGGAACCGTTACAAAAAGTATAGCAAAGTTCAATCAACTCTTCCCGCAATTCATCCTTTGGTGAAATAAAATTTTCTTCAAAACCCTCTTGCAAAAAATCTAATATTTCAGAGTTTTTATGAGAGTCAAACAATATCCAAAAAAGCTCGTGGGGGTCATCGCTACGATAAACGCAATGATGAAGCTCTCCCGGTCGCGAGATTACTACGTCGCCGCGAGTTAAATCGTACAGCTTGTTTTCTACCAAAAAAGCCACGTCGCCCGACAGATTTATATACAGTTCAAACTCGTCGTGAGCATGAATATCAATACCAACGGTATGCCTTTTGCGATCGGTTTTGCTGTATTTAATTTGAAAATCAAAAGAGTTGATGGTTGGAATCTTGATTTTTTTGCTTTCTTTATTGTTCATATCACCACCTCATTAGCCGATTTTACCATATTTTTTAACGAAAAGTCAAGAGCAATGTTTTGCTTAATATGGTATATTAAAATCGGAGGCGATACTTTGGGTACGGTTGCTTTAATCTTAACGTCTATATCCAGCATTGTGTTGCAAGGCTGCCTTAACAACGGTTGTTGCAAAACAAAACTAAAGACAACGGCTCACATCAATAATTTTAATATCTAAGGAGTAAAACTATGTTTAAGCATATTTTGTACGGAGACGGAATTCACGACGACACCTTGGCTATTCAAGAGCGAATTGACAGTGGCGTATGTGAGGTTTGCTTGCCTGCTCCCGAAAAATGTTATATTATTTCAAGTCCTCTGATTATCCCCTCTAATTTTAAATTAAAATTGCCCCGTTATGCCGAAATCAAGCTTGCCAACGATTCAAACTGCTTTATGCTAAAAAACAAAACGGTTGATAAGCCTGCTAATCGTCTGCGTAAGTTTTTATCCCCCAAGCACAAGATGTTACACCGTTTTTACGATCTTTATTCCCCTGAGGCTGAGGACGCCTGTCACGATTTTGAGATTGAGGGTGGCATTTGGAATTTTAACAATAAAAATCAACGGCCAAATCCCATTCATACCGGTGACGTAAGAGATGACGGCTACTGCGGCTTTCTTATGCGCTTTTACAACGCAAGGAACTTCCGCATATCAAATTTAACCCTAAAGGACCCTGCAAACTTTGCTATTTTCATTGACACAGGCTCATATTTCACTATAGAGAATATTACCTTTGATTTTAATTATGGCAATCCAATCGCAATAAATATGGATGGCGTTCACCTTAACGGCAACTGTCATTACGGTGTTATTAAAAATCTAAAAGGCGCTTGCTATGACGATCTGGTGGCACTTAACGCCCACGAAGGATCGGGTGGCGATATAACCAACATTCAGATAGACGGCCTGTTTGCCGAAAACTGCCATAGTGCCGTGCGTTTGTTGACAGTAAATCAAAAGGTAAAGCATATAACTATATCTAACGTTTACGGAAGTTATTATCAGTATTGTATTGGCTTTACCAAATATTATCCCGGCGAAACCACAGGCTTCTTTGATGCCATTTCTCTTAAAAATATTCACGCATCAAAAGCTAAGCGTATGCCCGTCCACGAGCAACATATGGGTGCCAAAGATAAAGCACACCATTATCCGTTCATTTGGATTCAAGAAGAAACGGTTGTAAAGCAGTTGAACATTGACCATCTTCATCGTCGGGAGTTCATTAACCCTGTTGCGACCATAGAGATTGATAATAATGCAACGGTTGAAAATCTGAAGCTTAGAGACGTGTCGGTTGAAAACCACACAGATAAGGAATGCTTGACCCTGAAAAATTGCGGAAACATAAATAATCTATCAATTTCTGAAATGAAAGAAACAGGTATTGTTAACGAGGGCACCATTGACAACTTCACTTGATAAAAAACTCGGCTGAAAATCATTCGTAAAAAGGTTTTCAACCGAGTTTCTTTATTCAAATTGGTACCAATTATTTGGGGGTGGGGCGTCGGTGCGGTTGGTGGCAGGGATCGCAATGCCGTAGCCCGTATGGTTGGCAAAGAAACTGTCAAAATGAGTAGCCATATATGCCAACTCGCCCGTTTTATCCTCATACTGAGCAGGCACCTTGTTATCGGCAGGGATAACGGGGTCTGCCGCCTCCAGCTCGCTGTAACGGAAAGCCATTCGCATCATTTTGACGTTGTTGCGAGCGCGAGGGTCCTCTGCCACTGCAAGAGCGCGGTCAAACAGGCCGTATACCTTCTGCTTGTCAATATGCTCCACCAGATAAACGCCTGCATCGTTGATAGGTACCTGTCCCTCTTGCAAAGCCTCACACATACCGATGATTTCGCCCATCACAGAAGCCCCTTTACCAAACAGACGGCAAAAACGCTCCATATTATCCTCGATGTTAAGAGAAACATCGTCGGCAGTACGTCCGTAGCAGTAAAAATTAAACAGATTGTTCCAATGGTTAAAGCACTCAATCTGAGTGCCGCTTCCTTGAATACCCTCCTTCTTCATAAAGGCAAAAATGCTCTGCATCTCGTCGGCGGCAGGCACAAGCTTTTGATAGTTGCTGTAATTACCCATATAATACTCATACGCCACCACGTTGGGACAAGCTGCGCGGTATTCACGCAAGCTTTTCTCGTAGGTTGTGCCGAGCAAGCATTTGCCGTTGCGCTCGCCGTAGGGACGAAAGGTATCGGTGCACATTGCCACGTCGATTACCATATTATCCCCAAGACGTGTGCCGTCGGGGCAATCCCACAAATCCATATAAACAAGAGCGTCGATTTTTACGTCAGGACGCTTTTTTGCTATAAGACGGGAAAGCTCGTTGTTAAAGTAGAGATAATTTTCTGTTTTTGAATATTTAGAACATTGGGGGCAGCAGCAATCTGCATCCTTGCCGTCATTGGGCCAAAAGGCAACGGTATCCACAAGGGGATTTTCTTCCAACCACTGCAGAATATTGTCTGCCACCGTCTGAACGCACTCTTCGTTGCGACTGCATAACAGCCACTGTCCGTCAAAAACCTTTAAATCCTTGGGAGTGTACCGCTCACCGTTTGAAAGCAGACGATAGTATTCGGGGTGCTCGTTGCGGTAGCGTGCAGGGGGCAGAAACTTAAAGATTGCCTGATGATGCCCCACTGTAAGAGTGATGCCCCGCTTTTCTAATTCAGGCAGTTGCCCTAACTCCTTGATTTGCTCGTAACAGCTCATCCAAGTAAGCAGGCGGTTGTATCGGTTTTTTGCCATCCAGTCAAAAAAAGGCAGGTTAAGTCCGTGGTCGGCATCTCCTGCCCAAGCGTTATATTGAATAATAGCGGTGCGATAGGGCAAATCGGGTGCGTGGCGGTATTCTTCTTTTGGCAATTTTAACTCGTCAAGACGGGGGATAATTTCTCCCGTATTTGCCTGGGGATTATTCATTGCGCCGAAGGAGCATCCGCAATACCTCTCTAAAAATTCATAAACGGCATAGAGCAGTCCCCTTTCGCCTGAGCGCAAGGTTACGCGGTCAGCCTCCACAGTAATGCAAAATTCTTCAAGAGCAAGGGCGCCGTCTACAATCAGTTCAAAGGCATAAAAAGGTGGCTTTTCGTAAATCTGCGAAAGATATTTATTCAGTTCTTGGGTGGCAAATTTTGCAAGTAAGGATTTTGATTTACATACAATATTCATATTGAACCTCGTTGTTTAAGATTAAATTCCGATAAAATCCCGAAGTTTTTGAGCGTCGCCGTCAAACAGATATCCACTCATTCCTGCCGATTGAGCGCCGAGAATATTATCGGGCAAATCGTCGATAAAAAGGCACTCATCGGGATTAAGAGCGTACTTTTTGAGCAGAATTTCAAAAATTTCCGTACTTGGTTTGCAGATTTTATAATCGGATGAAAAAATCAATCCGTCAAATTGGTCAAAAAGGGCTTTTATCCAAGGCACGTCTTTATATTCGCTTGCAAACTTTTTGCTGATGTTTGATACAAGATAAACCCCGTTGCCTGCTTTTTTCAGGTCGGCAACCACCTGAGGCATATCGGTCACGGGAACTAAGTTGTGCACCCAATGGTCGTAAGCCTTGCAGCCCTGCTCCCACTGCTCTTTAGTAAGGCGGTGGCTTGTTTGCTCTTTAACCTCTTGGTCGGTAATGGTCCCCTCGTCCAAGCGGCTCCAATAAAGGCGGTCAAACATAACGTCGCTCACAATCCGTAAGGTTTCCCTGTGGGCTACGTAGGGAGCGGTTAACTCGTCAGGATAAAATCGGGCAAGCACCTTGCCGAAATCAAAAACGTAATTTTTAATCATTTTTAACTCTCCTTACAATAAGAATCGGCAGATACATCAAGAAAATAACAACGGGCAACAAAATGGGAAATCCCCACAAATGACTGCCAAGCAAAGTTTCAAAAAGCTCAAGGGGGTTGCCCTTGTCAGGCTCCATCAGAAACATAAAGTTGGTATCCCACAGCAAATTCAAAAAGTAAATGGGTATGGCAAAGCCAACAAGCACAATCAGGCTTTTAAATGCCGATTTTAAGTCGGTCTGTACCTGACCTGAGGTAACAAGCAACAAAGGGTACATAACAAGCAGAATATGTATTAAAAAACTGTGCAGATGAAAAAAGTTCCATAGGGGCTGTGAAGTCCAATTAGGAAATAAAAGGGCTAACATCGCACCGGGTATGCCAAAGTAATAAAGAAAGCTGCGGACGATTTTGGTGGGCTTGATAACGTCAAATAATATAAGCAAAATATTTATTCCGCACAGGTGAAAGGGCAGATAACCCACCGTAAACTCATCAACAAGGGCAACAATTAGGTTTTTCAGCATCTCTTGAAAAAAGATGTAACAGCCAAGTACAATAAGCATCTTTTTTTGACCGCTTGCCGACAGTTTTTTGTAAAGCAGACAGGCACCAACACACATTAAAGCACCCACTGCAAGCCATATTAAATGGGTTAATCCAAAGGTGGAAAAGCCGTACCCGTCGGGAATATTATCTTTTGTGTAAAAAAACATTTTCATCACCCAAAGAAAGTGTATCATATATTGCCGAAAAAAGCACTATTTATTTTTATCTCCCTTTGGGAGAGCAAATATGCTCACTTTGTTCGCGCGATATGTTGCCTGCGCAACGCGATATATTTGAAATGCAAATGCGATATATCTAACGATGCGATATGTTGCTTCGCAACGAGATTTTAACAACCCTCTCACCCGCTGACGCGGGAGCTCTCCCAGAGGGAGAGCCTTTTTTAATTAGCCTCGCCCTTTGGGAGAGGTGGCGGCGCAGCCGACGGAGAGGGCAAATATGCTCACTTCGTTCGTGCGATATGTTGTTTGTGACAACGAGATTTTAACAACCCTCTCACCCGCTGACGCGGGAGCTCTCCCAAAGGGAGAGCCTGTATTCCTCTTACCATACACAACGGTTAATTTTTATCTGCCTATGTCTCTATTTAAAGTATTTGTGTCCTGTAATCCCTTTACAACCTGTTCATTATATAATATAATACACCCATATAATACAAAAAAAGAAGGTTACGTGATGAAACAAGTTTCTGTTGCCATAGTGGGTATGGGCGGTCGCGGCCGCAATACATACGGCAGAATGATGAGCAAAATCGAGGGTGCCTATATTGCCGCCATTGCAGATATAGATGCCGATGCCCTTAACGAATCGGCAAAGGAGTTTAATATTGCTCCCGAAAACTGCTATACCTCTGCAGAGGAATTGCTTGCTCAACCCAAGCTTGCCGATATTTTGTGCATTTGCACTCCTGATGACTGCCACGTTTCACAGGCGGTTGCCGCTTTGGAGAAGGGTTACCATCTTTTGCTTGAAAAGCCCATTGCAACCACCCCTGAGGATTGCCGCGCCGTTCGTGACGCCGCAGTAAAAAGCGGTAGCCTTGTTGTTGTGTGCCACGTGCTGCGCTACACTCCCCTTTATGCAGAGGTTAAGCGCATTATTGACTCGGGCGAAATTGGTGACGTGGTCACCCTTAGCGCTATTGAGCGCGTTATGTATTGGCATCAGGCACACTCCTTTGTGCGCGGTAACTGGCGCAACAAAGCCTTGTCTGCTCCTATGATTCTGGCAAAAAGCTGTCACGATATGGATATTATCCGCTTCCTTGTGGGTAAAAAGTGCAAGAGCGTGTCTTCATATGGCTCTCTGACCCATTTTACCGAGGAAAATGCTCCTGAGGGAAGCACCGCCCGTTGCAAAGACTGTCCCGTTAAAGACTGCATTTACAACGCCTACGATTTCTATCTGCCATTGGTTAAAGAGGATTCTACCTGGTGGCCTGCCAACATTCTTGCTGCAGACCCCACCAAAGAGAATATTACCAAGGCTATTGACGAGGGACCCTACGGCAGATGCGTATACCGTTGCGACAACGACGTTGTTGACCATCAGGTTGTTAATATGCTTTTTGAGGACGGAGTTACCGCCAACTTTACCATGACCGCTTTCACCAACAGCGGTGAGCGTGGGGTTATGGTAATGGGTACTAAGGGTGAAATCCGCGCCGACTTTAAGGAAAATATCATTCACGTTTACCCCTTCGGCAAGGAGGAGCGCCATATCGACGTGCGCACCTTGTCAGGTGATTTAAGCGGTCACGGCGGCGGCGACATCGTTATGCTCCGCAATCTGATTGAGTCTGTCCGCAAGGGCGAGGCTCCCACCTTCCAGATTGCAGAAAGCGTTGAAAGTCACTTTATGGCATTCGCCGCAGAGGAATCCCGTCTTGCAGGCGGTAAGCCCTTTGAGGTTGAGTAAAGAGAAAAAAGCTAAATTCGCTATTAGCAAGCTAAATTGACCTTTTGGTCAGCTAAATTACTATGTAACTAAATGTGCCGTTGGCACGCGTTGTGAATTTTATTTAGCTGTTTGAAAAACAATTTAGCTATGGGAAGCATAATTTAGCGTTGCTTACAACCTTTAGCTGAAAAACTATCCAACCGTAAACCACCACGGCTAAAAGCTACGATTACGCTGTCGCGTATCGTGGCTTTTTTACGTATTAGCCCGAAAAAATTAAATCAATTTGCAACTTATGACCAACTTTTACTCTTTCATCTTTATTGAATATATAAAAAAATCATATTGCATAAAATATGTGGGTATGTTAAAATTATGTGGAATTTTTTACGAAAAGAGAGTAAAGATGGACCAAAAGACTAAACAGCAAATCGAAAGACGCCGTACCTTTGCTATTATTTCACACCCCGACGCAGGTAAAACCACACTTACCGAAAAGCTGCTCCTTTACGGCGGAGCAATTCAGTCTGCAGGCTCCGTTAAGGGCAAGCAGGGTGACAAGCATGCCGTCTCTGACTGGATGGAGCTTGAAAAACAGCGTGGTATTTCGGTTACCTCGTCAGTTATGCAGTTTGAGTATAACGGCTACTGCATCAATATTTTGGATACCCCCGGACATCAGGACTTTTCGGAGGATACCTACCGTACTCTTATGGCGGCAGACAGTGCCGTTATGGTTATTGACGCCGCAAAGGGTATTGAGCCCCAGACTCGCAAGCTGTTTAAGGTTTGCGCTATGCGCGGTATTCCCATCTTTACATTTATAAATAAGCTTGACCACGAGGCTCGCGACCCCTTTGACCTGCTTGACGAGTTAGAGACGGAGTTTGGCATTGCCACCTATCCTATGAACTGGCCTATTAGTTGCGGTGTTACCTTTAGGGGCGTTTACGACCGCAATCAGCGTCATATTTTAACCTTTGACAATTTCCACGGCGGCAGACAGCGCCTTGAATCTATCACCTGTCCCATTGACGATACCGCCCGATTGGATGAGCTTATCGGTGCCGATTTGCGTCAGGATTTAATCGACCAGACCGAACTGCTTGACGGCGCAGGCGGTGATTTTGATTTGGAATTGGTCCGCAAAGGCAAGCTTAGTCCCGTATTTTTCGGCTCTGCTCTTAACAATTTCGGTGTTGAGCAGTTTTTGGAAAGTTTTCTTAAGCTGACCACCTCACCTCTGCCCCGTAAAAATGCAGAGGGGGGCTCGGTTGACCCCTTTGACGAGCATTTTTCCGCTTTCGTCTTTAAAATTCAAGCCAATATGAACAAGGCTCACCGCGACCGCATCACCTTTTTGCGAATTTGCTCGGGCAAGTTTGAGCGCGGCAAGGAATATCATCATTTGCAGGGTGCCAAAAATATGCGCCTTTCACAGCCTCAGCAGATGATGGCCCAGGAGCGCGACATTATCGACGAGGCTTTTGCAGGTGACATTATCGGTGTGTTTGACCCAGGCATCTTTTCTATCGGCGACACCGTCTGCGATCCACAGAACAAGGTGCGCTTTTCGGGTATTCCCACCTTTGCACCCGAACATTTTGCCATTATCGAGCAGGTTGACTCTATGAAGCGCAAGCAGTTTGCAAAGGGTATGAATCAGATTGCACAAGAGGGTGCTATTCAGATTTTCTTTTTGCCAAACGGCGGTATGGAAAAGGTTATCGTCGGCGTTGTTGGTGTGCTTCAGTTTGACGTGTTAAAATTCCGTATGCAAAGTGAATACGGCGTTGAGTATCTTAAGCAGGATATTCCCCACGAGTATATTCGCCGAGTAAACCTGCCTGAATTTAATGCCAACGATTATAACCTGGCAGGTGACACCCGTTGGGTTAAGGACGTGCGCGGTAACGATTTGTTGATTTTCAACGGTCAGTGGTCACTGCAATGGGCGCTTGATAAGAACGAGGGTCTTGAATTGACCGAATTCAGTCAGGATATAGAAGAAGCTTAACAAGCTAAATTCGCCTTAAGGCGAGCTAAATTGACCTTGTGGTCAGCTAAATTACTTCGTAGCTAAATGTGCCGAAAGGCACGCTTGCGAATTTTATTTAGCTGTTTTGAAAAACAATTTAGCTATGCGCTGCATAATTTAGCGTTGCTCGCAACATTTAGCTTAAACCCCCTATGTGTGCTATTGGCACGCATAGGGGGTTGTTTGCGATATGTTGCCTGCGGCAAGGTGTTATTTCATATAAACTGCGGCGGCAACAAGGCGCTTTGCCGACTGATTAAGAGAGTCGATATAAGCAAACTCCTTTGCCGAGTGAATCTTATCCCCTCTTACACCGATAGCGTCAATGCAAGGGATTCCGCACGCCGTCACGTCGGCGGCATCGGAGCCACCCGTTCTTTTGCTTGCAGTAAGGGTGGGGATACCGCATTTTTCAAGGCAACTGTTAAAATCGTTAAGAAGCGCCTTGTTTTTGTCGGTAAGCTCCATTGCAACGCGGAATGATGCTTGGGTAAGGGTGGTTTTGCATCCCTCAATATAGGTTTTATCGGCAAGAGACTGCATAAAGCTGCAAATATAGTCTTTTTGCTCTGCCGTTGCAAAGCGGACGTTCACCTTAAATTCGCACTGATTCGGCACAGTGTTGACGGTGGTGCCGCCCTTTATCACACTGCAGCAACAGGTGATGCCCTCGTTATCCTTGATTTTTTCAATTTCTAAAATTTTCGACGCCGCCTCGGCAATAGCGTTTGCACCGCTCAAAGCACATCTTGACGCGTGGGCTTCAACCCCATTCACAGTGAAAACAAAGGTGATGATGCCCTTTCTCTGCAAGCAAGCCTCCCCTTGAGTGTGGCCCTCTAAATTGAAAAAGGCGCGAGAGCCCTTTGCCTGCTCACATATGTAATTTATGGTGGCTTTTTGGCTTAGACTGCTGCCCCCCTCCTCATCGGTCTGAAGAAGCAGTTTTATAGGGCGCGCACTATATCCACACTGATTAAGAGCATCCATTGCAAGCAGTGCCGCAACCAGTCCGCCTTTACAGTCGGTGACACCGGGTCCATAGATTTTTTCGCCGTCAAGATGAACGGCAGGGGTACCGAAGGAGCCAACAGCGTGGACGGTATCCATATGCCCCGAAAGGATGATAGGCTCGGCTTTTGCATCGGCGTTCATGGTGATGCAAACTGCGTCCCCCGCCTTTTTTTGCCTTAAATATTCAACCTGCCAGCCCTTTTGCAAGGCTTTTTGAGCAAAATAGTCGCCAACCTTGTCAACCCCCTCTTTGTAATCGGTGGGGCTTTCAATATTGCAAACATCCTGCCAAACGTCAATATAGGCAGGTGTCAGATTATCAACGGTTTCAAAAACTTTAGTATGTGGCATAAAAATCACCTCAAAAAAAGTATAGCACAAAGAGTAAAGCAGCGCAAGAGAATATAAAACAACCCTCGAGGGAGAGCTTTATCCACAAGTCAATATGTTTGCTTTCAAACTCGATATGCCTTGCAGCTCGATATGTTTGCTGACGCAAACTCGATATGTTGCTTCGCAACGAGGTTAAAACCCTCGCAGAGCGTTAAAATTACATTGTAGGGAACGGATTTATCCGTTTCGCTTCGGAATGCATAAAAATCGTGCTTGTAGGAGAAGATATTATCTGCCCGCCTTGGCGCCCTCTGATGAGGGAGCTGTCATTTTGTTAAAAATGACTGAGGGAGAGAAAAAACTACCCCTCCGTCAAAACTCCGTTTTGCCACCTCCCCTGACAAGTGGAGGCTACCATTTTCAACTTGTGGAAGTCATTTCCACAAGTTGAAAATTCCGTATAGCAATAAGCATTTTCTTTAATTTAATATAACATTTTTATCAAGATTTTCAAGTTATATATGCAAATAGAGTTATCCCGATTTTACGAGATAACTCTATTTTTGATGGTATGACAAAAATCATACTGACACATTAAAAATCATACCAAAGAAAATGTAGTTGAAAACTTTGTTTTTAAGCGGTAAATCTGCCGAAAGTATGACGGTTATTCCTGCCTTGCCTTTTTCTTTTTCAAATTCTCCTTAATTATGTCTATAACCCAAAATACAAAAGTGACAATTATTCCCGTTTGCAAGGTGAATATCGTA
>JAFQWE010000028.1 GCA_017407645.1 Clostridia bacterium
ATAACACTGCGTAGCAATAGAACTCGCCGCAGGCGAATAGAACTGGCGTGATACTCCGCTTGGAGCATCACGCCAATGTCGGACGTGTTTTTTTAAACGGATAAATTAAAAATTACTTCTTCAATACTTTTTTGCACCAAGTGCGCTTGTTGCATTTTGGGCACTTTAAATAACGGGTAGTTCCCATATGCATTGCATTAAGTGCCTGCGTATAGGTAGGCACAATTTCGTGACCGCAATTTTTGCACTTGTAAGCACCCACACTGACCTCAAGCTTTAATGCATAGAAGCAGGGTATCAAAAACACAACGCAAAGGGCAAGAATCGCGACGAGTTGCCACACTCCTTCAGGTATAAAAAATCTTACAACAAATAGACCTGCGATTAGGGCTGTTATACTTACAATCATAATTACCCACATAGTAGACCAAATGATTTTGTTTTTATTCTCTAATTCTTTCGCCATATCTAAGAGAAGTTGTTCGTTTTTCTGATTATTGTTTTCCATATCTACTTCCTCCCCACATAATAAATCATTTACAGTGATACCCAACAAACCGCACAACTCCAGCATAATGGAAGAATCAGGCAAGGCTTTGCCACGTTCCCATTTAGACACTGCTCTGTCGGTAATGTTAAGTTTTTCTGCCAACTGCATTTGAGTTAAATTTTTATTTTTTCTGCACTCGGCAATATATTTTCCAATTTTAATTTGGTCCATAGGCCGCCTCCTTTGATTTTATTTTAGCGGGGAAGATATAAAAAATCTACAAACCGTTGGTTGAGTGGGGATGTATCAACCAACAGTGGAGTAATTACTGCTTATTTTTAATAACTATCACTCTTTCGTGTGCATAGAGATTGATTTAAAAATTATACAACAGTTAAGTTGAATTTTCAATGTTTACAGGTTAACCTTGAATAAGATAAGGTATTGTGTTATTATATTATCAGATATTAGAGAGGTGTGCTTATGAAAAATATTGATGTTGTTTTTAACAGTCAGACTGAAACCGAAAAATTATTTCAGATTGCATCGGGCCATATATCTAAAACCGCAATTCTTTTTGAGCAAGAGGGTATTGTTGCAATTATTGACGCAAACGGTAGCGTTGAGTTTTATATTGACGACAAGCTTATTGCGACTGAGTCTGTTCCTGTAAATGATGGGGGCAGAGAAGTGTATGAGCAGGTAAAATGTAAGGTGAGCGGCGGTAATGTTTCTATAGGATTTGCCATTTGCGAGTGGATTGATAACTATCCAAATTGCGATGGCGAGCATGACCGATGGGATAGCAGAATTGTCGGATATCACACGGTGAATTTAAATAAGTAACGAAAAGGTAAAAGCCGCTCTGAAAATCAGAGCGGCTTTTATAATCGTCAAACTCTGTACCAAAAATGACACACATAACCTCATATACTTAAAGCATAAGATAAATTAAACGGAGGTAATAATTATGACTTTAGGTTATGCAGTACAAAGTGTTTTGGAAATTTTGGGCGTGGTAGCATTGGTGGTTGCAATGATTTATGACGATAAAATTGCAAAGTGGGAGAAAAAGATGCTTCGCCGCATTAAGAAAAGACTGTTTGGTGTGAAATCAAACGTAATCCCTTTTGAAAGCATTCAAAACGACGGCAGAGCAGTCTGATACTTACCTTGACACACCTTATAAAATTTGGTACAATGAAGCAAAAGTACTCTTTATGAGGTGTGCTATGAGGATTTTGTTTTATATCAGCAATATTTCTTTTGGCGGTGCAGGCAGGGTTATGTCTTGCCTTGCCAATCAGTTTGCCGCCGCAGGTGACGACGTTGCGCTTGTAACCGTCCGCAAGGATGACAGAGAGTATCGGCTTGACGATAACGTTGTAAGATTCACCTTGACCGACGGTGAGAATAGCGGCAATAAAATTACGAAAAATTTAAAATTCATCAGCACCACAAGGAAAATTTGTAAGGAGTTTAAGCCTGATATTGCAATCAGTTTTTTGCCTGAGCCTAATTTCAGATTTTTGCTTGGTACGGTGGGTATGCGCTTTAAAAAAATCGTTTCTGTCCGTTGTGACCCACCCCGCGAATATCCAACCAAGCTTTTGCAGATTGCGGCAAAAAATCTTTACAAATTTACAGACGGCGTTGTCTTTCAGACCCCTGACGCTCGCGATTGGTTTGGCAAAAAGATTCGTGATAATTCCGAGATTATATTTAATCAGGTGGACGAGCGTTTCTTTGATGCTAAATTCCAGGGCGAGCGTAAAGGCATAGTTACCGCAGGCAGAATTGACCCCATTAAAAACCACGCCATGCTTGTGGATGCCTTCAGCAAAATTGCCGATAAGACGGATGAAAATCTTTACATTTACGGCGAGGGAAGATTACGCAAGCCTCTTGAAGAGCAGATTGCACGTCTTGGGCTTACCGACCGCGTATTTATGCCGGGCAACACCGACGATATTATCGGCACTGTGGGTAGTGCCCGTCTGTTCGTGCTTTCCTCAGATTATGAGGGATTGCCTAACGCACTGCTTGAAGCCTTGGCAATGGGCGTTCCGTCAATTTCTACCGACTGTCCTTGCGGCGGTCCCCGTATGGTGATGAATGACGGCGAAAACGGCTTGCTTGCGCCTATTAAGGATGCCGACGTCTTTGCAGAAAAGATGCTGTGGGCGCTTGAACATCCCGACGAAATGGAGAAAATGGGGCAGTGCGCTGCTGAAAAAGCACAAGCTTTCCAACCTGACAGAGTTTATCAAATGTGGCGTGACTACGTTGAAAAGGTTATAAACAAATAAATTAAGCCTTGACGGTTAATCGTCAAGGCTTTCGTTTTGTTCTTTTGTGGATTTATCGGAATTTCGTTTTTTACCCCAACGGCTTACTGCGGCACAAATAACACCAATAAGCGCCATAATACCAAACCAAGTAAGAGCAAAAACTACAAGCTCTGCCATTGTTTTCATAAAATCACCTCGTTACTTATTAAGCAGCTTTGCGATAAAGGTTCTGCCAACCTTCATTGCGCCCTTTGGACAAAATTCCTGACAACAAAAACACTTAATGCATTTTTTACGGTCAATTTTTGCTTTGCCTTTTACCATAGTTATGGCTTTGGCAGGGCATATTTTGCCGCACTCGTTACAACCTACACACTGACTTGCTTTAAGCACAGGCTTTGAAGATAAGCAAGCCTCAAACAGTTTGCCTTTTAGTTTGCCAAAAGCCGAATTGCCGTAAAACTGTAGACTTTGTGAAACCTTAATAACGTCAAAATCGGGCAATACAAATTTTTCAACGTCACCAAAAATACTGATGTCATCTAATCTTTCAGGGCACAAGCCTCGTTCAACAGATGCTTTGACGGTAGGAACCTCGTCTGCCTTCATACCTATAATATGTGCGCACACCCTGTCAATAAGATAGGGCGATTTGGAAGCAAGCACAACACCTATTTTACGTGGGCTACCTTGAGTGGGACCGTTGCCCTCCATACCGATAACACCGTCAACAATGCTAAGGCAAGGCTTAAAATACTCGTTCAGGTCAACAAGCATATTGGCAAAATCACTTTGGTCGGGATATTTAAAGTGATATTCAGGCTTAATAGTGCCGGGAATAGTGCCGAACATATTTTTTACGGCGGCAGACATACCAATCATACCGTGGCTTTTAAGCTTGCAAAAGTTAATAATCACGTCTGCCTTGTCAAGAAAAGCGGTATAAGTGAATCGCTTTGCAACTTTTGCATCCTCAAAGATTGCCTCTTCCTGAGAGTAATCGTCATTAAGACTTGCGCCAATCTTTACCGCCTCATTCATACCCGTTGCGGAGTAAACTCTGCCAACAAAAGCAGAGGTGTAAAGACCGCCCGGACTGTCACCGATAACAACCTCGGCACCCTTTTCTTTTAGCATCTTAACAAGAGCGCAAAGCATAACGGGGTGGGTAGTAGCCGCCCTTTCAGGCTTCATAAAGGTCACAAGATTGGCTTTGATTGCCACCTTTGTGCCTTGCTTTATATTGTCAAGCCCACCTATAACCTCTAAGGCTTCTGATAGGGCAGAGTATACCTCTTTTTCATCATAACTGTCGCAACCGACAGCAGATACTTGATACATTGTCTCACATCCTTACAGTCAGTATAACACAATTCACGATATATTGCCACTTATTATTGAAAAATACGGAAATTTGTGTTAAAATAACGGGGTATTTGAATTTTGAAGGTGATTTTCTTGACCAACAGTCAAAAGCAGGATATGATGCTTAATCAACCTGTTCATAAGGCAATATGCCGTCTGGCTGTGCCTACTATTATCAGTATGCTTGTTACCTCCTTTTACAATATGGCGGACGCCTATTTTGTCGGCTCTGTTGGTGGAGGAGAGAACAGTAGTGCCACAGCAGCGGTGGGTATCGTCTTTTCACTGATGTCAATAATTCAAGCGGTGGGCTTTTTCTTCGGTCACGGCTCGGGCAACTTTATCTCTCACGCCCTTGGCGCAGGGAATACTGACGGCGCAAAGAAAATGGCAACCGTGGGCTTTGGTCTGTCCCTTTTTGGCGGACTGGCAATCACAGTGTTAGGGCTTATATTTATAACACCTCTTGCATATTTGCTTGGGGCAACCCCAACAAGTCTTGATTATGTTAAGGATTATTTAAGCATAATTCTTGTTGGCGCGCCCGTTATGTGTACCTCTTGTGTGCTTAACAACCAACTGCGTTTTCAGGGCAGTGCTATGTACGGTATGGTAGGCCTTGCATCAGGTGCAGTGCTTAACGTAGGCTTGGACTGGCTTTTCATTACTCAGTGGGGTATGGAGGTTAAGGGTGCCGCCATTGCTACTGTTATAAGTCAGACCGTGGGATTTATACTGCTTGTTATCGGCACGTTGCAAAAGGGTAATCTGCGCCTTAATATCAAGTTGTTTAAACCAACCGCCGATTTTGTAAAAGAAATTTTGCGGTGCGGCACACCATCCTTGTTCCGTCAAGGCATTTCAAGCCTTGCTACCGTATGTCTCAACTTCTCTGCGGCAAGTGCGGCAATGGAAATAGCCATTCCTCAGGATGATGCAATTTCGGCAATGAGCATTGTATCCCGCATAATGTTTTTCGTCGCGGCGGCAGTTATCGGTTTCGGTCAAGGCTTCCAACCTGTCTGCGGATTTAATTACGGTGCCAAAAAATACGACCGCGTGTTAAAGGCTTTTTGGTTTTGCGTTAAGGTTTCGGCGGTCTTTTTGGTGGTTGTCAGTGGTGTAGGCTTTTTCTTTGCAGATAAAGTCATAAGCGTGTTCAAGGATAATGAAAACGTTATTACAATTGGGCGTCAGGCTTTACAAATGCAGTTGCTAACCCATCCAATAATGTCCTTTGTTGTGCTTGGCAATATGATGGCTCAAAATCTTGGCAAAGTGGTACGGGCATCCTTGTTGGCAGTGGCAAGACAGGGCGTGCTTTTAATTCCCTGTGTTCTTTTACTGCCACAGTTTTTTGGAATGTGGGGCATAATCATATCTCAACCTGTTGCAGATTTGGCAACCTTCTTGTTGACAATAGTATTGGTAACGCCCATTTTAAAAGAACTTAAAACCTTATCAAAACAAAACGGCTCGTGCTAACGAGCCGTTTTTTCTATCAGTGTTTTTGTTGTTTAAGCCAAATTTTCATAACAAGTGAGTGGGGAAGCAGTTTGACAAGTAATACCTGAGCCTTTACTCTGAATCCGTGTATAGACACGTCCTTGCCCTTTTTCATATCTTTAAGAGCAGTTTTGATAACGTCCTTTGACTCATAAATCTTGTTGTAATAGGTTACCGCTTTGTTATCGGTAGCAGTGGCGTGGTCAAAAAATTCCGTCCTTACCCAACCTGGACAAACCGCCATAACTTTAATTTTGCGTCCTTTAAGCTCGGCGTTTAGTCCTCTTGAGTAACTAAGCACAAAAGCCTTGCTTGCGGCATAGGTGTTAAGATAGGGTACAGGCTGAAAGGATGACAACGAGCACAACTGATAGATTTCGCCCCCCTCTTTCATATAGGGCAGAGTATATTCAGTCATAGCCACCAAGGCTTTGCTGTTAAGATCAATCATACCCAATGCGTCGTTGGTATCAATATCCTCGTAAGTGCCAAATCTACCAAAACCGCTGCAATTAACAAGCACCGCTACGTCAGGTTGCTCGTTTTGAAGCATTGATTTATATGACAAAAGGCAGTTTTTGTCGGTAAGGTCAAGGGCAACAGGGCGGATAATATCCCCAAACTGTTCCTTAAGAGCCTCTAACCGACCGATTCTGCGGGCAATAACCCAAATTTTGTCAAATTTGCCTTGACTTGCAAGAGCCTCTGCAAAATCCTTGCCCATACCTGAACTGGCGCCTGTAACAATGGCAATGCTCATTTTATATCTCCTTCTTCCGTTGCTAAAAATTTAATAATGTCCTTTCGGGTTATGATGCCCACAAACATACCTCGGTCATCGGTAACAGGCACAAAGTTTTGCTCCATAGCCCTTGATATTAGGTCACCAATAGTTGCATTTATGCTTACTGCGGGGTTGCGATTATCACCGGCGATATCACCGATAAGGGTATCTTCTAATTTTTTTAGGGAACATTCACCTTTGTTGATTATATGGTTTAAAAAGTCACCCTCACTGATGGTGGTGACGTATTTGCCTTCTCGATTAATGACAGGAATAGCAGAGTATCCGTCACCGCGCATAAGCTCAATGCCTTTTCTCAAAGAGCAGTCGTCGTATATGTACTTTATTTCACTCTTTGGATGCAGAAAAAACAAAATATTCATCATTACAATCCTTTCGTCATAAATATGAGTATTATATCAAATAATACCAATATTTTATGTCGAATATATAAACAAATCGTTAAATTACTCGTTGCCTTGGTTTTTGATTCTCTCTTCAACCATTGTCACAAGGCTAAGCAGAGCGGGAGCGTATAAAGGATATTTTTCGCTTAGCTTTTCGGGCGATACGGCAACGGGAGTTTTGGATTCGCCGTCAAGTCTTTGATTTCGCGCAACGTTTATGGCGTTTGCCTCGCATACAGAGGTAACACCGCCTGTTAAAGCGCAGTAGTTGTAAGAGGGAAGCGTAAACATATTTTTGGGGTTAGACTTGTCGGTAACGTGCAGTATTCTGAGCACACGGTAGATGGAGGTCATAATAACGGTGGCACAGTCGTCAGAAATGTCTTTGTTACCTACTTCCATAAGAAGTGAAAAAATAAGGTTTAAAGAATTTATGGTAAGACGTTTTTCAAGCAAAAGCTCACTTGAGGTGGCACCGTCACCGCCTGAAAGCACAGGCAGGTCGGCAAGAGTAACAAAGTTGCCTGAGCGGTCGGGAGTTCTGCCTAACAGATAGTCACAACTTACCTTGTAAAAGTCCGCTGCAGTACATAAAAACTCCAATCCGCATTCACGCTTGCCGTTTTCATAATGGGAAAGCAGAGCCTGAGATATACCCAAAGCGTCGCTTGCTTCTTTTTGCGAAAGATTACGCTCTTTTCTTAAAAGGGTAAGTATTCGCGCAAATTCCTTACTCATAAAGCGCCCCCTGTTTTAATTGATAATAATAAAAGACCTATCTGAACGGCTATAATAATGGGCAACCCAACCATAAATTTTGGCTTACGGGTTTTGTGCCTTATAAAAAGCATAGTCAAAAACATGGCAACACTGCCACCCAAAAATGCAATGGATAAAAGAGAGCTTTCAGGCGTTCTTTTGTACCGCTTGCCTTTAGTCGCTTTGTATTTATCACTTGCAGTAACGATGATAGCCAAAAGGCTTATAATTACAATATAAACCAAAAAATAAAACTTCATTTTATACCTCAAAGGTGTTTTTACAGTTGGTACAAACTGCAAAAAAATTGTTATGTATTTTCTTTATCTGAATAGAATTGATATAAAGGGAAGTATCACTTCCAAAGACCTGCATTTTACCCTCTGTATTACAGTGAGGACACTTGGCGATTATTTCACCCTTTTCACTGCAGTAAGAGTCGATTTTTGGTTTAATAACCATTACAGCACCTCAACGTGAAGATTTCGCAAAATGTCAAAGCACTTTTGCTCCATCTCTTTGTCGTTTGATGCAACGGCTGCAGAGTCAACGATAATCTGACAATCGGGCGCTGCGGATTTTGCCATAACGGCGTTTGAAAGCACGCAGATGTTACTTACTACACCTGCAAGCTCAATGGATTTGTAACCCTTTCCCTCGATATATTTTGCCAACTCTAAAGAGGGGAACGTGGGCTTTTCAAAGCATTTGCGGCCCTCTGCAAGACGGGCAACCTTGCCGTATAACTGCCAACCTGCCGTACCTTTTATGCAGTGCTTTACAGGTAAATGCTTGCCCTCGTTGGTAAACAGATATTTTTGCTCGTGGGTGTCAAGAGTAAAGACCACCTCGTCACCCATGCGCAGATAACTGTTAATTTTCTCGCAAATAGCATCTTCAATAGCTTTTGCACCTTCAAAACCAAGAGCGCCGTCAACAAAATCTTTTTGGTAATCAACAACAATTAAAAGCTTGCTTGCCATAATGTACTCCTTAAAATATTACTGACAGTAATATTTTACATCAAATTATTACAGGTGTCAATATTTTACAAGTCAGAAAATAATTATTTATGTTGAATTGTTTTAACATATAAGATATAATTATTATAATTTATCAAAAAAAGGGGATTGGTTGTGAAAAAAAGTTTTTTCAAGGCTTTTATGTCGATTATGGCAATAATAGTTTTAACCTTCTCTTTTACCTCTTGTCAAGGTCAAAAAAAGGCAGGCACAAGCAATCCCTCAACAATCAGCAAGGTGAACTCAACTGTTTCAGAAATTCCCCAAAAGGAAGCAACCTTTGTTAAAAATCAGGTCAGAGGAATGTGGTTTCCTTATTACGAAATTGGGGATATGTATAAATCAAAAGAGGGATTTGCCGCTTCTTTTGAAAAAGCCCTTGATAAATGCCTTGAATACGGAATAAACAACGTTTATGTTCACGTCCGCAGTCATTGCGACGCTTATTATAAATCTCAGCTTTTTCCTTGGTCTGCATATCTTACTGAAACTCAAGGGCAGGACCCACAAATCGACCCCTTGCAGATTATGATTGATATCGCACACCGAAAAAGAATTAAAATTCACGCCTGGATAAATCCCTATCGGGTATCACTTATTTCAACCGATTTATCCTTGCTTGCCGACAGCAACCCTGCAAAAATCTGGCTGACTGATGATGACCCTTCCAACGACACCTTTGTTGTTGAGTGTAACGGCGGACTTTATCTTAACCCTGCCGAAGTTGAGGTTCAGTATCTTGTGGCAGAGGGCGTGCGAGAAATCGTGCAGAATTACTCGGTTGACGGAGTGCATTTTGACGATTATTTTTACCCAACCAATGACGAAATCTTTGACGAGGCACATTACGCTACATATCGCACTCAGGTTTCGTCCAATCCTCTTGAATTGGCAGATTGGCGGCGTGCCAACGTTAACGCTATGGTTAATGCAGTATATAACGCCGTTAAAAACATAAATCCCCATTGTGTCTTTGGAATCAGTCCAATGGCGTCGGTGGAAAACAATTATCACACCGTTTATGCCGATATTAAAGCATGGCTTGACGGCGGATATGTGGACTACGTTATGCCCCAACTTTATTTTGGCTTCGAATATCCACAGGAAAAATCCCGTTTTGATAACCTGCTAAACGAGTGGTGCGCTCTTTTTGAAAACTACAACGCAGATTTATATATCGGACTTGGCGCTTACAGAATCGGCTCAACCGACGAAAATAATATTGAGTGGAGTCAGCATAGCGACATATTGGCGCGACAAGGTGAGCTTGTAAATAAAACCGACGGAGTATCAGGCTGGGTAATGTATTCCTATTCAAGCTTTTTTGCTGAACAAGAGGCAAACAGTTTGGAACGCGATAATTTTTATAAGGTTATAAAATCCACTGAAAATAACGGAGAATAAAATGAATTTAAAAAACAAAAAGACCATTATAATATTTGCAATTTTGCTGACAGTAGCAATCATACTGTCGGTGTTGTCTGTGTTGCTTTTTAAGGGTGATAGCGAACCTACGGGCGCAGACGTTCCCTCAAAAGCAGACAAAATTGAAAATGCGGTTGAACCCATAACCTCTGCGCCTCAGGCGGTGCTTGGGGGATATATTACCGCAGGGGTGGATTTTGAACTTGGCGCCGATGCAAAAACACAGATTGACGGACATATTGATAACGCTCAAAAAAGCGGATACAACTGCATTGTAATGCCTGTTTTAACCGAAAAAGGCGCCCTTTACAACAGTGGCAGGTTTAAAGCCGCCGATACCGACTTGCTATCCTACACCGTTTCGTCGGCTCATAAGAAAGGTGTGTTGGTTTATGCAAGCATCGACCCTACTCGCTCTCCCAAGGGCAATTATGATATATCTGCAGGCGATACTCTTACATACAGTTGCGCAGAAATGGGTAATCTTTGCTCAATCGGTGTTGACGGAATTGTTCTTGAATCCCCCGATTTAACCGATAATCCTCCTTACAGTGCCTATGCAAAATCAGGCAGCGGCGAGGGCTACGAAAGCTATAAACAACAAGCCCTCTTCAATTTTGTAAGAAGCCTTTGCACCGAAGTGCGCAAATCAGGTTACGGAGTCTGCATCGGTATAAGTCTGCCTGCAACCGAGTTTGACCTTGCGCTTAATTGGGCAAAGCGTGGCGCAACCGATTTTACGCTTGTGACCCATATGCCCTTTGAGGCAGAGGGTGAGCAAGGCTACAAAGCCCTTTCTCAGAAGTGGATTGAATCGTATAGTGGCATAAAACCTCTTTATTTTATGCTTAACTCTAAGGGCGTGCAGTCGGGTGAGGTTGACCAATACGACGTGATGCTTCAGTGCGAGCAGTACGTGTCGTTGGGTAATAACGGTATGCTTGCCGACTCCATGTCGGCTCTTGCAACTCTTGATAAGCTTAAAGAGGTTTTGTCAAAGGTGAATGACGAAAGCTTTGGTATAAAGGCTTTGTCAATCACGTCTCCCTCTTCTGCGAATTTTACCACCTACAGTGACTCTGTCAGCTTTGTCGGCGCATCAGACCCCAACTATCCTTTAACCGTTAACGGCAAGGATGTTGAGCGCACCGAAACAGGCTATTTTTCTCTTGATTTCAAGCTTTCAAACGGCAAAAACACCTTTACCTTTAAGCATAAAGATACAACAAAGGTTTATACCGTCAATTATAAAAATATAAACATTCGTTCTATTTATCCTTCAAGCGAGCAGTGGTGTGACGGTGACGTAGAGATTACCGTCAGTGCCATAGCTAAAAACGGAGCAAAGCTTTGGGCACGTATCGGTGACGAGGTTAAGGAAATGAACGTAACCGGCGGTGCTACAAATGATAAGGCTGACGTTTTTGCAACCTACACCGCCACCTTTATTACTCCTCAAGCACAGGATGTGCCTGTTGAAATGGGCACCCTTATTATTACCTCCAAAATCGGCAACAGCGAAGAAACCAAATCAGGCGGAAAATTGATTGTGCGCGCCAAAAAGACCGAAGTGGAATCAATCGTATCCCGTCCTGCTGAGCAGGTGTACGAAAGCGGATACGGAATTATTGTAGGTCAGGGTGACCGATACGTAGCCGAGGTTGCTATATCACAGACTGAAACCCTTGATATAATCAGCCCTCTTGACGAGCGAAGCCGACCTACCAACGCCTATTTGCCTCAGGGTACGGTTGATTACTGTTCCGATAAGGATTCGGTATTTTTCAATCCCGAAAGCGGAAAGGACGTTAAGTTCCGCAACCTTGATTACGGCAAACGTGTTTATTCCGACGTAAATATTAAAATTTTCAAGGCGATTTTGCCCGAGACTAATACTATCACTGCGGTAAACACCGAGGATAACGGCAGGCATACTGTAATAACCTTTGATACCGCGTGGAAGGCACCCTTTAACGTAACCCTTGCTCCGCAACAGTACAAAGCTCCCAATCTGACCGACCGACGTCCCGATTATTCGGTCAGCGAACTGACCTATGAGTATCTTGACATCGAGTTTTGCTACACTCAGTCGGCACAGGGCAGAGTGGATGTTGAAAACAGTCCCGTTTTCAGCCGCGCCGAATGGATTAAGGGTGACAGAGGATATTACGTTCTTCGTTTGTGGCTAAAGCAAAAGGGCAAATTCTACGGATGGACTGCTGAGTATAATGAGCAAAATCAATTGCAGTTTTATTTTCTTGACCCCGTGCAGATAACACCCTCAACCAACTATTACGGCTACTCTTTGGAGGGAGTCAAGATAGTGGTAGATCCGGGCCACGGCGGAGTCCAGCCGGGCGCAGTTGGATCGTCAAAGCAGTATACTGAGGCGGTGCTTAATCTTATTTTGTCACGCAAGCTTCAACGTGAGCTTGAAAGCTTGGGCGCAACGGTAGTTATGACCAGAAGTACCGACGTTGATATAACGTTGGAAGAGCGAAATCTTATAACTCAAAAAGAAAAGCCCGACTTGTTTATATCCATCCACCGCAATTCGTCAGCCTCAAGCAAGGCAAACGGATACGAGGACTATTATTTCTACCCCTTCTCAAAGCCCTTGTGCGACGCGGTATATAGTCGCAGTGTGGAAAACTTTACCGAGGGCAGAGGCGTGCAGTATTATCCCTTCTACGTTACAAGGGTATCCTGCTGCCCTGCAATACTTACCGAAAACGGATTTATGTCCAACTCACAAGACCTTGAAATGATTAAAACCGATTATCATAACGAAAGAATGGCGGTAGCAATTACACAAGGCATAATCGACTATCTTGCAACCATTCAAATTTCAGAATAAAGGCTATTTCAAGTGGCAAAATAAAATAAGCACGAATATCATATGGTACAGGGGGTGCTTATATGTTTTGGCTTGGATTGGTGATAGGCTCAACAGTGGGCGTAGTGGTGATGTGTTTGATGCAGGTTGCAGGCACAACCGATAACGAATAAAAGATAAAGACCGCGGTACCATCAGGTAACGCGGTCTCTTGATATGGTTTAAAGGCAATAGAATTTATCGGTGTCAATTCCGTAATGTTCATAAATTTTGGAAATACTGTCATAATTCACTTTGCTTAAATCTTTGTAGTGACAGTCGCATCCTTGGGCGATAATAACGCCGCTTTTTTGCATATCGGCAAACCAACCCAAATATTCATCAACAAATGTTTTTGGAAGCAAACCCGATGTATGTTCTGATAAAACGAATCCGTTAAGTTCCAAAGCAACCTTATTTTCCAAAAGTGCGTGTTTTAATTCGCTGCGCATAGTTTCGGAAACTCTGGAAAAATCCGCAAACGGATTTTTAACATCCGGATAGACATTGGTATCATACCAAGTATAATGGGCTAAAATATCGGTGTAAGGATGGGTTGCAGCAAACATATATTGCCTGTGATACTCCGATAAAAGAGATTGCAAATCGGTGTCGCAATACATAGGCCAATGCACCCCCGTAACTATGTACTCAATTTTATATTTTTCAATAAATTCATCATCAAAATCAAAAATAACGGGTGCGTTAGCAGGTCCGCCGTGACGGATGCCGTAAGTTGGTTTTTCGGAGTATTCACCGTGGGCAATTTTGTCAACCTCCCACTTAGACATAGGAGTCGCCTCTATTCCAAAGTGAAAGCGACCTTTAAGTTCGGGATGATTTTCGATAGCCTTGTCAAACTCAACTCTTGAAGCGGCAATATCGGCTTCTTGCAATCTTGTGTGATAATGGTCAGAAACACCAAAGTCAGTAATACCGTGTTTTTTTGCATTATTTATAAGTGTTTCAAACTCCATACACGCACTGTCACAACTACAATGAGTGTGAATGTGCCAATCGGATGTAATAGCCATATTATATACACCTCGTTTTGATTTAATTATGATTAATATTAACATTGTTTTTGCAAAGTCGCAATAATAATTTTTATCAAAATTTTGAAAAAATAATTACAACTCCGCTTAAACCGAACAAAAACCCTCAAATTAACAGTGGGGGAAAAATCAGATTAAATATAATCTTTATCATAGGAAAACATATAAGCGGAGGTGAAAAACAATCAAAAAACTGGTAAAATTTTTGTTTTTAATGTCAATGATTTTTTCGGTGGTGGCTTTTTCAGCAATAATATATTGCGATGCAAAATACCCCGAATATATTTATTCAAGCAGTAAATCACAAATACAAATAAATAATTTTTGCACGGTTGTTGCAAAAAACCAAAAGGGAGCAAAAAGTGTATCCTCAACCGACGCCACAACATATCAATCGGTAATGAAGGTGTTAGGAATAGTGCCTGTAAAAGATATGAGGGTGTCGGTGGCTCCTGCCGACAGTGTAGTGGTGTGCGGCACTCCTTTTGGTGTAATGCTTTATTCCGAGGGGGTAATGGTGGTTGGAAGCGCCCCTTTCAAATCGGCAGAGGGAAATATAAATCCTGCCCTTGATGCAGGCATAAAGGTCGGAGATTTGATAATTACAATTGACGGCGAAAAGGTTAGTTCTATTGAAGACGTAACCGCTTGCGTCAAAAGGTCAGAGGGCAGGGCTATGAGCTTTCTTTGCCGCCGCGATGAAAAAGAGTTCACCGCTTGTGTAACCGCCAAAAAAGGCACTGATGACGGTGCTTATCATATTGGTCTGTGGGTGCGAGACAGCAGTGCAGGTATCGGCACAATGACCTTTTATCATCCCGAATTATCGGTGGGAGTTGGCTTTGGTCATCCAATATGCGATGCCGATACAGGCAAAATAATTGAGATTTCCCAAGGTAAAGCGGTAAATGCAACGATTTATAGTTTTCGCAAAGGTGCCGCAGGCAATCCGGGGGAACTCCTTGGTGCCCTAAAAATCCGCTCGCCATTAGGAGAGGTTATCACAAACACAAATAACGGAGTCTATTTTGCCTGCAACTATCAACCGACAGGTGAAATTATGCCCTTGGCTTACTGGAACGAAGCCCAAACGGGCGCTGCCAAGATTTATACAACCATAAACGGACAAACTCCCTGTTATTATGATGTGCGAATTGATAAAATAAATCCTAATTCAGAGGTTAAAAATTTTGAAATAACTGTAACCGATAAAACCTTGCTCAGTGAAACAGGCGGCATACTGCAAGGTATGTCGGGCAGTCCTATTATACAAAACGGTAAATTGGTGGGTGCAGTTACGCACGTCCTTGTCGATGACTCCTGCAAAGGCTACGGTGTGTTTGCGGAAAATATGTTAGAAACTGCTCAATCGCTATCTGAACAACAATTGAAAGAAGCATCATAGTTAAAAAGCATCCCGATTATTTTCGGGATGCTTTTGCATATTCAGACGGACTTTTCCCTGTGTATAGTTTGAACATTTTTGAAAAATGATAAATGCTGTTATAACCAACGCTAAAAGCTACTTGTTCTACAGATTCATAATCACTGTGCAGAATTG
>JAFQWE010000029.1 GCA_017407645.1 Clostridia bacterium
CACCCCACCACATTGGATACCGTAGGGGAGGGGTTCCCCCTCCCGTCGTTATCAATTCGCAAAATAAGATGCATATGATTAGTCATAATTACGTATTTGTGAATTTTTACACAAGGATATTTTTCGTTGATTTTTAAAACATATTCTTCCGCCAATTTACCCTTTGTCGTCAGTTGCGGGAGGGGAGACCCCTCCCCTACGATGTTTGAAAATATATTCTTGCGGTTGTGGGTGCATATGGTAATAAAATATGCGCCTGCACTGCTGTAATCGTAATTTTTTAACCGCGTCGGTTTGCGGATGGGTAAATTTTCAGGCATTATTTAACCCTTTTCAATTTTTCTACCACAGGTGCAATCAATGGCGCAACCACTGTAATAACTGCAATATCAACCAAATTTTTAGGCAAGCGTATCAGCAAATTTGCCTTTAGATAATTAAGGGCGTTAGCCTTATCAATATACCAACCGATAATATAGGTATTAACAAAAAGGGAAATAACCAATTTATTGATAATAAGGGCAATCAAAACCATCAATACAAAATAAGCAATATTTATAAGCTTTTTATCCTTTCCGTAAATATCTTTATTAACAAAAGGACAGTACATAAAAAGTCCGTAAACAAAGCCCATCAAAAAATAGGTTACCCAAAGCATATAAAATGGCGCGCCACCCGTTGGAAAAAGGGTAGAGCCAATCACGTCACCAACACAAAATACTGCCGCCGATGACACCGGTCCAAGCAACATAGCCGCCACTATAACAGGCAAAAAATTGATGCTTACCGTTTTAAGAATGGGTGAAACAAGCACCGTCAGACACTTGTCAAAAATCACGTAAAGAGCAATTAAAAACGCGGTCATAACGATGTAAAAAATCTTTTCCCTATTGCTCTTAAAATCAACACCCATCAGCCTTTTAAAATTTGACATAAAAATACTTCCGTTTCATTGCATATCGCTTATGAAAACGGAGGTTTATTTCTTCATTTTCAGTCAGCGGGATGCGACCGCTGTACCGCAAGGAAAACCTTTTCGTTCACTTGGCAACTCCCCGTCCAAATGACACTTAACGCACAGCCGTCTACTCTGTTTATATGCTGATTATACACTTATTTTTTTACCTTGTAAAGAGGTTTTTTTATTACTTCAATTTTTTTAAAAAAATCTACTTATTTTTGTTGAAAACTTTTGTAAAATCCCTTGAATTAAATATGATTTTATGCTATAATTTAGGGGTGATTTATAATGAAAAATTTTATAAAATTTTATTACATTTTTTAGCATAAAAATACGTTAAATTAAAGGAGAAAAAAACGTGCAAAATTTTAAAGATTTATGGTCGTTAATACTTGAAAATTGTAAAGATTATATTTCAGTTGTTTCATTTAAAACCTGGATTCAATATATGACTCCCATAAGCTTTGACGGCGCCACCTTTACAGTAACCGTACCCACCGAAATGTATCGTGACGTTATCAGTCAAAATTATCTGCCCATTATTATGAAGGTTTTTAAAGATACAATCGGAATTGAGCCTATTTTTTCATTTATCCTTGAAAATGACGACTACAGCGAAAAAGCAGATGAAGAGCCTGTGGATATTCTTTCAACCTACACCTTTGCAAACTACGTTGTTGGTGATTCAAACAGCTTTGCTTTTGCCGCAGCACGCTCAATTGCAGAAAAATTTCCTGCCATAACCTTTAATCCTCTTCTGCTTTACGGTCAGTCAGGTGTTGGTAAAACTCACCTTGCTCTTGCAATTTACAATGCAATAAAGGCAAAATTCCCCGAAAAGAAGCTTTTATACGTTCGCGCTGAGGAATTTACCAACGACGTTATTTCAGGCATACATAACAATAATATGGCAGAAATACGCGACAAGCTTCGCACAGTTGACGTTCTTGTAATTGACGATATTCACTTCATCGCAGGTAAAAACTCTGTTCAAGAGGAATTTTTCAATACCTTTAACGCACTTTTCCAATCTAATAAGCAGATTATTGTCACCTGCGACCGTCCTCTTAACGAAATCAAAACCCTTGAGGACAGAATCAAAACCCGTCTTATTGCCGGTCTTGCTTGCGACATTCAGCAGCCTGACTTTGAAACGCGAGTTGGTATTCTTCGCCGCAACATTACCGAAAGCAGTCTTAAAATGGACGACGACACCATTTATTATATTGCCGAGCAAATTACACAAAACGCCCGTCAGTTAGAGGGTGCAATTAAAAAGTTAAGCGCACTTTCTCAGTTTGACCAGGGCGGAATCACACGTGGCACTGTTACAGGCGTTATTCGTGATATTAAAGTGGGCCAGTTGCCTGAGCCTGTATCTCCATCTAAAATTATAGAAGAGGTCGCACGCACCTATCAGACCGACTCTGAAACAGTGCTTTCTAAAAAGCAAAATGCAATTATTGCAAAATGCCGCCACATCTCAATGTATATAATCCGTGAGGTTACAAATCTTCCTCTTGAAGAAATCGGCGCATTTTTCGGCAAAGACCATTCAACCGTTCACTATTCGGTTAACAAGGTTAAACTTTTGATGGAAGCAAATCCAAAAGAAAAAGAAACTATTGAGGATATTATTAAAAATCTTAAGCCTTAATTAAAAAAAGTTTTCAACAATTTTCTCAACATTAACAGTTGGGTTTTGAACAGTCTTTTTAATACCCCATTTATGACCCACAAGTTTTAAAATAATATAAAAAGTCGCTTTTAAAATAAAAATGGCTTGTCCCCTTGTTATTTTCAGTTTATTAACACTTTTAACCTAACTACTAATATCTACTATCTATTATTTATTTATATAACCCATTCGGGTTATGAAAGGACGGAATTTAATTATGAAGCTCACATGTCTTAAACAAGAATTAAGCACAGCCGCAAATCATATTTCACGTGTTGTATCGGTAAAATCACCCCTGCCTGTTCTTTCAGGTATTCTTATGACTGCAAAGGGCAACAAGCTTAGCCTTTTCGGTTATGACCTTGAACTTGGAATGACAACCGAAATCCCCGCTTCTATTGAAAAAGAGGGTGTTGCAGTTGTTGAAGCAAAGCTTTTTTGCGATATCGTTCGCCGTTTGCCTGAGGATGGAGTAACCATTACGGTTGACGAGCGTAATATGTGCAAAATTACAAGCGGCAGAAGTGAGTTCAGCCTGCTTTCAATAAATCCCGACGAGTATCCTGAGCTACCCACTGTTGATAACGGCAAAAGCATCACTTTGCCTACCGACGTTTTGCAGTCAATGGTTCGTCAGACTTCATTTGCAGTTGCCGACGTTGGCTCATCAAAGCCAATTCTTACAGGCATCAATTTTAAAATTGCCGACGGCGAGCTTAAAATGGTTGGTATGGACGGCTACCGCATTGCAATCCGCAGTGAAAAGGTTAACAGCGAGGAAGAAATGCAGTTTACAGTGCCTGCAAAAGCACTTGGCGAGGTATTAAAGCTTATTTCTGACGGCAACGATATTACAATCAACGCTTCAACCCGTCATATTATATTTGACGTTGACGGTTACAAGGTAATTTCCCGTCTGCTTGACGGTGAATATTTTGATTACAACCGCGCAGTGCCTACAACCTTTACTACCACAGTTACAGGCAACACAAGTGAGCTTACAAGCACTATCGAGCGAATCAGTCAGGTTATTATCGAGCGTCTTAAGACTCCTATTATCTGCAATTTTGAGGATGGAGTATTCTGCGCAAGCTGTATGACCGAGATAGGTAATGCAAAGGATGAAATTAACGTTGAAATGACAGGTGAAAACGTAAATATGGGCTTCAACAGTAAATATTTGATTGAGGCTTTGCGCGCCGCAGAAACCGATCAGGTTAAAATCAATATCGGCAGTGCTCTTTCACCTATAACTATCGTACCTACAGAGGGTGAAAACTTTATCTTTGTTGTGCTTCCGGTGAAAATAAGATGATAGAGAAAATTACGATTAACACACCATTTATACGCCTTGACTCATTTTTAAAGCTTGCAGGTCTTGTTTCAACTGGCGGTCAGGCAAAAATACTGATTAGCGAGGGCGAAGTTAAGGTAAACGGGCAAGCTTGCCTTATGCGCGGAAAAAAGCTTTTTGGCGGTGAAAAGGTAGAATTTGAAGGACAAACTGCAATTGTGGTCAAGGGGGAATAATCCTTGCGAGCAAAAAGTGTTGAATTTCAAAGCTTTCGCAACCTTAAAAGTGCAAAAATTCAGTGCCACCCCTCAGTTAACGTAATTTACGGCGACAACGCTCAGGGAAAAACAAATTTGCTTGAGGCAATTTGGCTCTTTTCAGGGGCAAAGTCATTCAGAGGCGCCAAAGATAGCGAGTGCATCGCTCACGGCAGTGAATTAGCCCGACTATCCCTTGAATTTGAGTCCCTTGGCAGAAATCACACTGCAGGGCTTGATATTTCAAATAAGCGCAGCGCCACTCTTGATGGTGTTTCTCTTAAAACGGCAGGGGAGCTGGCAGGCAATTTTAAAGCGGTGGTTTTTTCACCAACCCACCTGTCACTGATTAAAGACGGCCCTGGGGTCAGACGGCGGTTTATCGACACCGCTATTGGTCAGATTTGGCCTAAATACATTGGAATTTTAAAAAATTACACCCATTTGCTTGCACAGCGCAACGCCCTGCTTAAAGACCTTCGCTATTCCACCCAGCTTTACGATATGCTTTCTGTTTATGACAGTCAGCTTGCCGACTTAGGCAGTAAAATTACCGCCTACCGCAACCGATATATTGACCGACTAAATGAATTTGTAGGTGATATTTATAGCGGAATTTCAGGGGGTAAGGAAATTTTAACCGTTGAATACGAGGCAACGGGCGGATGTGACGTTGACAGTCTGCTAAACGCCCTTAAAGAGAATCAGAGCAGTGATATTTCTACGGCAACAACCTCTGTGGGACCTCATAGGGACGAGCTATCGGTGAAAATCAACGATATGGCGGCGCGCTCCTTCGGCTCACAAGGTCAGCAGCGTTCAGCCGTCATTGCCCTGAAGCTTAGTGAGGCGGCGGTAATCAACCAAATCACAGGTGAGCAACCGGTAGCCCTGCTTGACGACGTTATGAGCGAGCTTGACGAGGGCAGGCAGGATTATATTTTAAACCATATAAAAGATTGGCAGGTATTCATCACCTGTTGCGACCGAAATTCCGTAAAATTGCTAAAAGAGGGAACTTCCTTCAAGGTAGAAAAGGGCGAGGTTAAGGAGGAAAAGTAATGTTTATCCACTTAGGTCAGGATATTGCGGTGCTTCGCAAAGACATAATCGGAATATTTGACCTTGACACCTCCACCAACTCAAAAAGGACGAGGGATTATCTTGCCGAGGCAGAACTAAAGGGTGACGTGGTAACCATCACCAACGAGTTGCCAAAAACCTTTATAGTATGCCGATGCCCCACGCGAAAAAGCGGCAAAATAATCTATCTTTCACAAATTTCGTCAGCCACTCTGCTTAAAAGAGCGGGACAGTTGCCCCGTTTTGAACGGCAAGAGGATAACATATAAACTTAACAAACAAAGCCACACTCGGCGGATAGGAGATAAAAAGTGAGTAACGAAAACAATAGCGTAAACATTTTAAATGCTACCGTTACCGAAGCCTACGACGAATCCTCAATACAGGTTCTCGAAGGTCTTGAAGCGGTGCGTAAACGCCCCGGTATGTACATCGGCTCAACCGGTGAATTGGGCTTGCACCATCTTGTATATGAAATTGTTGACAACTCTATTGATGAAGCGTTGGCAGGCTTCTGCTCTCATATTGAGGTGGATATTCTGCCCGAAAACATCATCAGAGTTACCGACAACGGCCGTGGTATCCCCGTTGGTATCCATCCCAAGATGGGTATTCCTACCGTTGAGGTTGTATTTACCATCCTTCACGCAGGCGGTAAATTCGGCGACGGCGGTTATAAGGTAGCAGGCGGTCTGCACGGCGTTGGCGCATCGGTTGTTAACGCGCTGAGTGAATATCTTGAGGTAGAGGTACACGCCGACGGCAAGATTCACCGTCAGCGTTACGAGTGCGGTAAGGCGGCAACAGGCCTTGTTGTTGTGGGTGAAACCGACCACACAGGCACACAGGTTACCTTTAAGCCTGACCCCACCCTCTTTACCGACACCACCGTTTACGATTTTGACCGTCTTGCCAAGCGTTTGCAGGAGCAAGCCTTCCTTAACGCAGGCATTAAGGTTACCTTGACCGACCTTCGCGAAGAAAACGGCAGATGCGAAACCTTCCACTACGAAGGCGGTATCAAATCCTACTGCGAATATATGCTCAATAAGAAAAAAGAGCGTAAAGATACTCTTAACGCCTTGCACGACGACGTTATTTATATGTCAACTGCAAATGACGACAGTGCCGCCGGGGTTGCACTTCAGTTTAACAACGGCTATGACACTCAGATTGTCAGCTTCGCAAACAATATGCACACCATCGACGGCGGTCAGCACGAAATCGGCTTCAGAGCCTCACTTCGCGCCACCATCAATGCCTACGCCCGCAAGTTTGGTTTGCTTAAGGATGCTAACCCCGACCTTAAGGACGACGATATTCAAGAGGGTATGATTGCCGTTGTTTCGGTAAAGCTTAAGGACGCACAGTTTGAGTCACAAACCAAGGCAAAGCTTGGCAACACCTCAATGCGCACCCTTGTTCATCAGATGATTAAAGAAAAACTGATGGACTATCTTGAAAATAATCCCAATCAGGCACGCACCATTGTTAACAAGTCAATGGCAGCCTCTGCCGCCCGTGAAGCCGCACAAAAGGCTCGCGAGGCAAGCCGTAACCGCACCAGTCTTTCAAAGGCACGTATGCCTGAAAAACTGACCGACTGTATCAGTGACGACAACACCAAAAACGAAATTTTCATCGTTGAGGGAGATTCTGCAGGCGGCTCTGCTTGTGACGGACGTAACTCAACCTATCAGGCAATACTCCCACTTTGGGGTAAAATGCTTAACGTTGAAAAGGCAAGAGCAGACAAGGTTTTCAGCAACGAAAAGTTGACCCCTGTTATTGTGGCTTTGGGCACAGGTATCGGTGAGGAATTTAACCTTGAAAAGCTTCGTTATGACAAAATCATAATTATGGCCGATGCTGACGTTGACGGTGCTCACATCCGCACCCTGCTTCTCACCTTCTTCTACCGCTATATGCGACCCCTTATTGAAACAGGTCATATTTATCTTGCTCAGCCACCTCTTTACAAGGTGTCAAAGGGCAAGCAGCATATGTATGCCTTCAGTGATGAAGAGCGGGATATGCAGATTGAGCAGTTTGGCGGTAGCGGTAACGTTGATATTCAGCGCTACAAAGGTCTTGGTGAAATGGACCCCGAACAATTGTGGGAGACTACTATGGACCCTGAACAGCGCACAATGCTTAAAGTTGAAATGGCAGATGCCGAAAAGGCGGATCAGGTCTTTACTCTGCTTATGGGTGAAGAGGTTGAGCCACGCCGTAAGTTCATTGAGGATAACGCCCTCAATGTAAGCAATCTTGACGTTTAAGGAGGTGCAGAGAAATGGCAGTTAAAGAAACAATAAATTGGCCAAAGGATGAAGAAACCAAAATCGTGCCGGTTGAAATATGTGACGAGGTATCAAGCAGCTTTCTTGACTACTCAATGAGTGTTATCGTAAGCCGTGCTCTGCCCGACGTTCGCGACGGACTTAAGCCTGTTCACCGCCGCATTCTTTACACAATGTATGAAAACGGACTTACTCCCGACAAGGCTCACCGCAAGTGCGCCGACACCGTCGGTTCAGTGCTTGGTCGTTACCATCCCCACGGTGACGCCTCCGTTTACGACGCCATGGTTCGTATGGCGCAGGATTTCTCTTTGCGCTATCCTATGGTTGACGGTCACGGTAACTTCGGTTCAATCGACGGCTATCCTGCCGCTGCTTACCGATACACCGAAAGCCGCCTTGCAAAGCTTGCAGTGCATATGCTTGACGATATTGATAAGGAAACGGTCAAGTTTGCACCCAACTATGACGACCGTCTTAAAGAGCCTACCGTTTTGCCCAGCCGTTTCCCAAGCTTGCTTGTTAACGGCTCATCAGGTATTGCGGTTGGTATGGCTACCAACATTCCCCCTCACAATCTTGGCGAGGTTATTGACGGAATGTGCTGCCTGATTGACAATCCCGATGCCGAGCTTTCTGACCTTTGCGAGCATATTAAGGGCCCCGATTTCCCAACTGCAGGCATAATTATGGGTATGAGTGGCATCCGCGCCGCCTATGCCACAGGCAGAGGAAAAATCGTCCTTCGCGGTAAGACGGAAATTGAAGAAACCTCAAACGGCAGATTCAGAATTGTCATCACCGAAATTCCCTACGGCGTAAACAAAAAGATGCTTGTTAAATCTATCTGCGATTTGGCAAACGAAAAGCGTGTAGAGGGTATTGACGACGTTGTTGACCACTCCTCAAAGCGTGACGGCGGTATTCGTATCGTTGTTTCACTTAAAAAGGATGCAAATCCTCAGGTTGTGCTTAACAAACTCTTTGCATATACTCAGCTGCAGTCCTCTTTCGGCGTAATCAACCTTGCTCTTGTAAACGGCGAGCCTAAGGTGCTTACCCTTAAAGAGATGCTTCAGCACTACATCGACCACCAGTGCGAGATTATTGAAAACCGCACCCGTTATTTCTTGCGGAAGGCACAGGAAAGACTGCACATTTTGGATGCCCTTTCTACCGCTCTTGACTTTATTGACGAGGTTATTGCAATTCTCCGCAACAGCAAATCGGTCAATGACGGTAAGGCTGCCCTTATGGAGCGCTTTGAGTTTGATGAAATTCAGGCTACTGCAATCGTGCAGATGCGTCTTGGTCAACTTACAGGCCTTGAAAGACAGAAAATCGACGATGAAATTGACGATTTGAAGGTAAAAATTGCCGATTATACCGATATTTTGAGCAATCACAGCCGCGTGCTTGATATTGTCAAGACCGAGGCTCTTAACCTCCGCGACAAGTACGCCGATGACCGCCGCACCGAAATCACCGCAGTTACAGGCGAGGTTGATATTGAAGACCTGATTCCTGAGGAGAATAGCGTTATCACCCTTACAAAGATGGGTTACGTTAAGCGTATTTCTTCCGACGAGTATCAGATTCAGAACCGTGGCGGCCGCGGTAAGAAGGGTATGACCACCCGTGAGGAAGATATGGTGGACAATATGTTTGTCTGCTCAAGTCACGACAAGGTTATGTTCTTCAGTAACTTTGGTCGAGTTTACCGCCTCAAAGCATACGAAATTCCCGAAGGCACCCGCAACAGTAAGGGACTTAATATTATTAATGTTCTTCCTTTGCAGCCTGAGGAAAAAATCACCGTTATGCTTAAGGTTACCGAGGCAGATGATCAGGAAAACTACATCTGTATGGTTACCAAGCAGGGTGTTATCAAGCGTTCAAGACTGTCGGTTTACGATACCAACCGCAAGGGCGGTATTAACGCTATCGAGCTTGACGAGGGTGACGAGCTCCGTTGGGCACAGATTACCGACGGCACCAAGGATATTCTTGTTGCCACACGCAACGGTCTTGCAATCCGCTTTGCCGAAACCGATGCACGTCCTCTTGGCAGAACTGCAAGAGGTGTGCGCGCCATCTCTCTTACCGAGGGTGACGAGGTTGCAGGTATGGTTGTGGTTGACGATAGCCGCACTCTGTTTACCGCAAGTGAAACGGGCTACGGCCGCCGCAGTCCATTTAGTGATTATCGCCGTCAATCCCGTGGCGGTAAGGGTATGACCAACTACAAGACTGCCAAGTACGGTAAGGTCGCGTCGGTCAAGACGGTTGGCGAGGATGAGGATGCAATCCTTATTTCGTCAAACGGCGTAATTATCAGAATTTATGCCGACTCGGTCAGCCTCTTCTCTCGCACCGCAAAGGGTGTAAGGGTAATGCGCGCCGACGAGGGCGACTTCCTCTATACTATGGAGATTACCGAGCATTCAGAGGATGCCGAAATGGCAGAGGCTCCCTCCGCCGAGGATATGGCAGATAATGCCCCCGAGGTAGAGACCGAGGAAAATCTCACCGCCGAGGAAGCACTGAACGCAGTTTTGAAAAACGCCGAGGAAAATCCGGTTGAATAATTAAAAAAAGGCTTGGAGAAATCCAAGCCTTTTTAGTAGGGGAGGGGTCTCCCCTCCCGCAACTGAATTTGTATGGTGATATTATGACCGAAAATTTACCCATCCGCAAACCGACGCGGTTAAAGGATTACGATTACAGCAGTGCAGGCGCATATTTTATTACCATATGCACCCACAACCGCAAGAACATATTATCCAAAATTGTAGGGGAGGGGTCTCCCCTCCCGCAATTGACGACAAATGGTAAATTGGCGGAAGAATATGTTTTAAAAATCAACGAAAAATATCCTTGTGTAAAAATTGACAAATACGTAATTATGCCGAATCATATGCATCTTATTTTGCGAATTGATAACGACGGGAGGGGGAACCCCTCCCCTACGGTATCCAATGTGGTGGGGTGGTTAAAATACAGTATTACAAAACAAATCAACAGAAACCACGACACCGCAGGAAATATAATCTTTCAACGTTCATTTCACGACCACGTTATACGGGATTACGACGACTACCTAAAAATATGGGAATACATCTCAACAAACCCTGCAAAATGGCAGGATGATTGCTTTTACACAGAATAAAACCCGCAGAGGCTCTATTCCGAGCAACTGCGGGTTTTTTATCTGCTTATTAAGTACGTCTTGGCGGCGGTACTTTACCGCTTGCAAATTTTATCAACACCCATATAAGGACGGAGTGCTTCAGGAATGGTAACGCTGCCGTCGGGATTCTGATAATTTTCAAGGATAGCGGCAACAGTTCTGCCAACTGCAACGCCAGAGCCGTTAAGGGTATGCACAAGTTGAGCCTTACCGCCCTGCTCCTTAAAGCGAATAGCGGCACGGCGAGCCTGGAAGTCAACGAAGTTAGAGCAGGATGAAATCTCTACGTAACGGTTGTAGGAGGGCATCCAAACCTCAATATCATAGGTTTTTGCAGAGCTAAAGCCAAGGTCACCGCTGCAAAGGCATACAACGCGATAGGGCAAGCCAAGAAGCTGAAGCACGCGCTCGGCATCGTTGGTAAGCTTTTCAAGCTCTTCAAAAGAATTTTCGGGGTTAGCAAACTTAACAAGCTCAACCTTGTTAAACTGATGCTGACGGATAAGTCCACGAGTATCACGGCCTGCAGAGCCTGCTTCTGCGCGGAAGCAAGCAGAATATGCGCAGTAGCTGATAGGCAGCTTGCTTGCATCAATAATCTCATCGCGGTGCATATTGGTAACGGGAACCTCTGCAGTGGGGATGAGGAAGTAGTCGTTGGTAGTAAGCTTAAATGCGTCCTCCTCAAACTTGGGCAACTGACCTGTACCGGTCATTGATGCGCGGTTAACCATAAAGGGAGGAAATACCTCGGTATATCCGTTTTCGGTGTGGGTGTTAAGGAAAAAGCTGATGATAGAACGCTCAAGACGGGCGCCTAATCCCTTGTAGAAGTGGAAGCGTGCGCCGGTAACCTTTGCGGCAGTTTCGGGGTCAAGTATATCAAGACCTGCGCCAATATCCCAGTGAGCTTTAGGCTCGTAGTCAAACTTTGTAGGCTCACCGAAACGGCGGATTTCCTTGTTCATACTGTCGTCGGTGCCAACGGGTACAGACTCATCGGGCACGTTGGGAATCATATAAACAATCTGCTTTTGCTGTTCTTCATATTCGGCAAGTTCAGCGTCAAGCTCTTTAATTTGAGCAGAAATTTCCTTCATTTGTGCCATAATTTCAGACACGTCGCCACCCTCTTTTTTAATTTGAGGGATTTTCTTTGATGCGGCATTCTGCTCTGCCTTTAAAGACTCGGTTTTAGCGGTAAGCTCGCGGCGTTTAACGTCAATTTCAACCAAGCGGTCAATCTCTGCATCAAGATTGCCGTTGCGGTTGCGAACTGCCTGCTTAACAAGTTCGGGATTGGTGCGTATGAATTTGATGTCTAACATAATTTATCCGTCCTTTTTTATTTATCTGCTGACAGTTTATGTGCCATTTCGGTTAACTCACCGTCAGAATAAAATTCAATTTTTAAATAGCCCTTGCCATCACTGCCAACAACCTGAACCTTTCTGCCCAGTTGGTTGGTAAGAGCCAACTCAACCTCTTTATAAAAAGGAATGGCTGGTTTTGAGTCGGTTTTGTCTTTATTTTTACGTTTAGTGCTCATTTGCTCAATTTGTCGCACTGATGCGCCGTTTTTCGCAAGATTTGCCCCAAATTCTCGCATTTGCTCATCTTCTATTGCAAGAAGTGCACGGGCGTGACCTGCAGAAATCTCACCACGATTTACCATTTGAAGCAAATCATCGGGAAGGCTTAACAGTCGCAGTGAATTAGCCACTGCAGGACGGGATTTGCCCACTGCCGTTGCCACCTCGTCTTGTGTAAGACCGTAGGTGTCAATCAGTTGGCGGTATCCCAAAGCCTCTTCAACGGGATTAAGGTCCTCACGTTGCAGATTTTCAATCATCGCAAGCTCCATACATTCCCTGTCACTCATTTCGCGCAGTACAACGGGAACTCGGGTAAGCCCTGCAATACGGCTTGCACGCCAACGGCGCTCGCCTGCTACAATCTGATAGCGCAGATTTGACATAGGACGCACAACGATTGGTTGCAAAAGCCCGTGCAAAGCGATACTGTCGGCAAGCTCGTTAAGAGCCACCTCGTCAAATTCGCGGCGGGGCTGGTCGCGGTTAGGCTCAATATCGTTAATATCAAGCTCGGTAACCGAGTTTTCACCAACAGAATTGTCATTGAAAAGGGAGTCAAGACCCCTGCCAAGACCTCGTTTAGTATTTTGTGCCATAATTCTGACCTTTCTTTAATTCTTATTTACAATTTCCTCTGCAAGAGTGTTATAGGCAATAGCACCCTTGTTGCCCTTGTCGTAGTACTGAATGGGCTGACCAAAGCTTGGTGCCTCACTTAATCTGACAGTGCGGGGAATTACTGTAGAGAACACCTTGCGGGGAAAGAAGCGCTTAACCTCACCAACAACCTGTTGTGTAAGATTAAGTCTGCCGTCAAACATTGTAAGCAGTACCCCCTCAAGCTCAAGCTCGGGGTTATACTTTTGCTTAACAAGACGGACGGTGCTCATTAACTGACTTAGTCCCTCAAGGGCGTAGTATTCGCACTGAATGGGAACAAGCACCCTATCAGACGCCACCAAAGCGTTAAGGGTAATAAGGCTTAAGGATGGCGGACAGTCAAGCAAAATGTAGTCGTAATCGTTATAAACGTTGGCAACTGCCATTTTAAGCACTGCTTCGCGGTTGTCAAGGTCAATCATTTCAATTTCGGCGCCTGCCAAATCCATACCCGATGGGATAACGTCAACGTTGGAAAACTCGGTTTTTATAATGACAGAGTCAATTTTTGCGGCGTTTGTAAGCAAATGATAACTGTTTAACTTGGTGTCACGCTTGCTTATGCCGTAACCGCTTGTGGAGTTGCCCTGTGGGTCAATGTCTATAAGCAAAGTGCGTTTGCCAAGAATTCCAAGACCTGCCGCAAGATTAACGGCAGTGGTGGTTTTACCAACACCGCCCTTTTGGTTTACGATAGATATAATATGCGCCATTTTACGCTCCCAAAACTGATAAAATAGGGGCAAATAATTGCCCAAAACCAAGTATACCACATAATTCTGCAGATTTAAAGAGCAAATGACAATTTTTTTGTAAAAAAGATATGTTTCACGTGAAACAAAGCATCTTGACGGACGCTATGAATGGATGCTTATGCATCATGAATTGAATTGCAATGTGCCAAGCACAATTCATGACCGATAGGTCAATTCAGTGAAGTTTCAAATGGGATTTGAAGTGAAGTTGTGATAAAACACAGTGAAGTTTTTGAAACAAAAGTGAAGTAAAGTTTGCCGAACCGCTTGCAAAGCAAACTTCACTACGCAGTAACTTCACTGCCAACGGCAACTTCACTTGCCCGTAAGGGCAAACTTAGTTGGCGACTTTGTCGCCCTTTGAATACGAGTGAAGTTTCAAATGGGATTTGAAGTGAAGTTGTGATAAAACACAGTGAAGTTTTTGAAACAAAAGTGAAGTAAAGTTTGCCGAACTACTTGCAAAGCAAACTTCACTACGCAGTAACTTCACTGCCAACGGCAACTTCACTTGCCCGTAAGGGCAAACTTAGTTGGCGACTTTGTCGCCTTTTGGTATAATCACCCTGTACTCAATATAGGTTTCTGTTTCGGTGGAGTCGCTTTGGGCGTCAAATCCCGATTTGCGCATAGACTCTACCGTTTTTGACAAGGTATTGATGAAAACCCTCACGTCACCGATTACAGTGGTGCGAACGGGCTTTTTAAAGGCATCGGGGTCAAGCAGTGACGTAATATACCGCTCGGTTTCGGCAGAGTTCATCTTTTTGCCGATAATTTCCGTAAGAGCGTTGTTGCGATTCTGCTCATCCTCAATCCGCAACAAAGCACGGGCGTGCCTCTCTCCAAGCCCTGCAGAGAGGATACGGGTGCGTTGGTCGGCTGAAAGCCGAAGCAGTCGCAGCTTGTTGGCTATGGTAGAGGGTGATTTGCCAATACGCTCTGCAAGCTCGCTTTGGGTGGCACCCCATTCAACCATCAGGGTGTTGAGGGATTCCGCCTCTTCAAAAAAATTAAGGTCTTGCCGTTGAACGTTCTCTACCAGTCCTAAAATGGCGCTTTGGCGGTCATCCATCTGCATCACAACACAGGGAATTTTAGAAAGCCCTGCCATTTTACAGGCGCGAAGCCGCCTTTCCCCTGCAATCAGTTCGTAGTAGCCGTCTTCCCTTTTTCGCACCGTTACCGGCTGAAGCAGTCCGTTCCGCTTAATACTGTCGCACAGAGATGCCAACTCCCCTTGGTCAAAATGAGTACGGGGCTGATAAGCGTTTGGATGAATTGCTCCAACAGGTAGAGTTATAAGTCTTTCTTTATTTTTGGTAAACAAAAAAACACCGCCTTTGTATTTTTGACAGAACGGCTTGTCCTATCTTTTACACAAGTATAGGGTGTTTTTTTAAATATTTCCATATTTTTCGGTCGCAATAAAACCCATATTACGACGGCAAAAAACTCGTTATAAAGGCTTTTTTGACATCTGTGCAGAGCAACGGGGGTATTTTGTCGGGGTTTGCGATATTTTTTTGACGGTTAAAAGGCATCTTTCACTGCCGTCGGCAAGGGTTAAGGTCTTGACAGCCTCTTTTTTGCCACCCATAACACCTATTGAATTTGCAGCAGAGGTCAACTCCTCATCAGACAGTTGACCCTTCATTGCCACAAAAGTGCCCCCCACCTTTACAAAGCCAAGACAGTATTCGCTAAGCACTCGCAGCTCGGCTACTGCTCGGGCAGTTGCAAAGTCGTATTGCTGACGGTACTGAGGCTTTGCGGCGGCATCTTCTGCGCGGCTGTGTAAGGCCTCTATGGTAAGACCTAAATCCTCTGCCACCGCAGATAAAAAGGTAATACGCTTGTTGGTGGCATCAAGAAGGGTAATGTTCATATCGGGGCGCAGAATTTTAAGCACCATACCTGGAAAGCCTGCGCCACTGCCAACGTCAATCAGTTTTGCCGACTGATTAGGATTAACGGCGGCAAAAAAGGATGCACTGTCGGCAAAATGTCGGGTTACAATAGCATCGGGCTCGGTTATGGCGGTCAGATTCATCTTTTGATTCCACTCCACCAATAATTCTGCATATCGGTCAAGACGCTCCAACGCCAACTTATCGGGGGTAACGCCAAAGGCAGAACATTCTGCAGATAACTTGTTTAAATCAATCATTTTTTACCTCTCTGCTCAAATAAATAAGAAGCACTGTAATATCGGCAGGGTTTACACCTGAAATTCCTGAAGCCTGACCAACACTGTGAGGACGGATGTGCTTTAATTTCTCCCTTGCCTCGTCACGAAGTCCCGTAACCAAGTCGTAGTCAATATTATCGGGGATTAGTCGCTTTTCAAGACGGCGCAGTTCCTTAACCTGTGCCTCTTGCCGACGAAGATAACCCTCATACTTAACCTCAGTCTCAACCTTTTGAATAACGTCGTCAGGCAAATTGGGGCGGTTGGGGTCAAATGGGGCAAGGCACTTGTAGTCAAGCTGAGGACGGCGCAACAGCTCGTCAAGACGAACTCCCGTGGTTATGGCAGATGTTTCACGTGAAACAAGAAGTTGGTTGATTTCATCCGACGGAGCCACCACAACGGTGTGCAGACGGGCTATTTCCCTTTTCTTTTGCTCAAGACGGGTCAAATAGCGTTGCCACAGGTTATCGTCCACAAGACCGATTTCTCTGCCTCTTGGAGTAAGGCGCTCGTCGGCATTGTCCTGACGGAGAAGCAGACGGTATTCCGAGCGTGAGGTCATCATACGGTAGGGGTCGGTGCAGCCTTTAGTAACCAAATCGTCAATAAGGGTGCCAATATAGGAAGATGAGCGCTCAAGAATAAGAGGCTCTTTGCCAAGACATTTCATAGCGGCATTAACGCCTGCAACAAGACCTTGTGCGGCGGCTTCCTCATATCCCGAGGAGCCGTTAAACTGACCTGCGCCGTAAAGTCCTTCAAAATCAAGAAATTCAAGAGTGGGAGCAAGTCCCGTAGGGTCAATGCAGTCATACTCAATAGCATAGGCAGGCCGCATAATTTGTGCATTTTCAAGGCCCGGAATGGTGTGGTAAAAGGCAATCTGCACATCCTCAGGCAAAGAGGATGAGGCGCCTTGTATGTACATTTCGTCGGTGTCAAGTCCGCAAGGCTCAATAAAAAGCTGATGACGGGGCTTGTCGGCAAAGCGAACGATTTTATCTTCTAAAGAGGGGCAGTAGCGTGGGCCAACACCCTCTATCATACCGCTGTAAAGAGGCGAGCGGTGAATATTATCAAGAATAACCTGCTTAGTCTGGTCGTTGGTGTAGGTGATGTGGCAAACCGACTGATTTTCAGGCTTTTTGTCAATGGAGTAGGAAACGGCAGTGGAAATGTCGTCCCCCTCTTGCACCTCTAACTTTGAAAAGTCAATGGTGTTGCGGTTAACTCGTGCAGGGGTGCCCGTTTTGAATCGGCGCAGTTTAAGTCCTAAATTGCGCAAAGCCTCCGACAATTCGGTTGCAGGAAATAATCCGTCGGGACCGCCCTCATAAGAAACATCACCGATATAAATTCTGCCACCCAAAAAGGTGCCTGTGGCAAGAATGGCGCACTTTGCAGAGAATATAGCGCCTAACTTGGTAGTGAGTTGCCAGTTTTCGCCATTTTTACAAATATCTGTAATTTCTGCCTGACGCAGTTCAAGATTTTCTTGGCTTTCAAGGGCTTTTTTCATATAGGCACTGTAACCGCGGCGGTCAATTTGTGCTCGCAAAGAGTGTACCGCAGGGCCTTTGCCCAAATTAAGCATTCGCAGTTGAATAAGGGTAGCGTCGGTAGCCTTGGCAATCTCACCGCCAAGAGCGTCCACCTCTCGCACAAGATGGCCCTTTGCAGTGCCACCGATTGATGGGTTGCAGGGACAGTTGCCAACGGCATCAAGATTTATTGAAAAAATTGCAGTGCGGCAACCAAGGCGCGCGGCGGCAAGACCGGCTTCAATTCCGGCATGGCCTGCACCGATTACGGCAACGTCATATTGTCCTGCAAAATAACTCATAATGATAACTCCAAATAGAATGAATTGATGCTAACGCATCGTGAATTGGCTATTGCCATGATTTCTCGCTAACGCTCCATGAATAGAATTGCAATGTGCAAGCACAATTCATGACCGCAAGGTCAATTCATAAAAATTATTTTTTAATTCATGCAACCGTTAGGTTGCAATTCATTGCGAACTTTGTTCGCACGAAGATTCAAAGAAATGAATTGATGCATAGGCATCGTGAATTGGCTATTGCCATGATTTCTCGCTAACGCTCCATGAATAGAATTGCAATGTGCCAAGCACAATTCATGACCGATAGGTCAATTCATAAAAATTATTTTTTAATTCATGCAACCGTTAGGTTGCAATTCATTGCGAACTTTGTTCGCTATTTTCCAACACAAAAACGGCTGAAAACCTCGTCAACCACCGATTCGCTTGCACGCTCGCCCGTAAGCTCGCACAAGGCAGATATAGCATCGTCAATGCAAACCCCAACGGCGTCAAAGGTAAATCCGCTTTCAATAGCCGAAATGGCGTCGCACACCGCAAAGTAAGAGCGGTTGACACAGTCTAACTGTCGGTCGTTGGCGATAATTCCCGCCTCGGCATCCAAATCGGCGGTGCCAAGCACAGACTCAAGGGCAGCCTCAATAGGTTCCACAGAGTCAAATTTGGCACTGATTTTAACCCAATTTTTAATGGGGCAGTGAGATATATCTGCTTTTTGGGGCAAATCGGTCTTGTTAAGTATGGCAACGTGGGGACGGCTTGAGATTTCACTCATAAGCGCCAAATCCTCACTGTCAAAGGGGCGGGATGAGTCAAAAACGGCAATTACAAGCTGTGCTTGTTCTAATTTTTCCTTGGCAAGCTTAACTCCAACCGCCTCAATCACGTCATCGGTGGAGCGGATGCCTGCCGTATCCGCCAAAATCAGAGTATACCCTGCCACACAAACGGTATCTTCAATAACGTCACGGGTGGTGCCTGCAATATCGGTAACAATGGAGCGGTCGCACCCTGACAGCAAATTCATAACGGTAGATTTGCCCACGTTGGGCTTACCCACAATGGCGGTAGTTACACCCTGTGTGAGCATTTTTCCGCGCTCTGCGGTGGAAATAAGGGCGTTTAAGCCCTCTTTTGCCTTAACAAGACTTGATTTAAGACTATCCGCCTCTACGTAAGGCACGTCCTCGTCGGGAAAATCAGTCCACGCCGCCAAATCGGCATCGGCAGAGACAAGGTTTGCCTTAATTGCCTGTGCAGATGTGAAAACTGCGCCTTGACGGGCGGCAAGAGCGGCTTTGTGAGCGCCGCTTCCCTTTGCGCCGATAAGAGTCATTACCGACTCGGCGGCGGTAAGGTCAAGCTTGCCGTTTAAAAAGGCGCGACGGGTAAATTCACCCGACTGAGCCATACGGGCACCTGCTGATAAAACGGCGCGCAGAGTGCGGCGAAGCAGATAGTCACCGCCGTGACAGGACAACTCCACCACATCTTCACCTGTGTATGACTTGGGCGCAACAAAGCGCAGGGCAACTGCCTCGTCAATTTTGCCGTCGGCATCAAAAACCTCGCCAAAAGCGGCGGAGTAGCCCTTCATTTGAGAAAGAGTCTGACCGCTGACCGACTTAAAAACCTTGTCGGCAATGGCTGGGGCGTCGTCACCTGATATTCTGATAACGCCAATGCCTGCAGCGGCAGAGGCGGTTGCGATTGCGGCAATAGTTTGTGACACTCTGTTTCACCACCTTGATTTAATGAAAAACGCCCACACTAAGTTTGTGGGCGTTAACGGGGCTAACCCCAAAAATTATTTGTCAATTCTGCCGAAAAGGGGAAGATTTGAGGCGTCACTGCGTTTTTCACGGGTAGGCTCTGCAGGAGTATAGCCTGCGCTTCTGCCGCCGCGTGAACGGCCGCCTTTGCCACCGCGATGGGCACGGTCTCTGCCACCACGGTTTGAAGGACGCTCGTTGGGATTCTTGGGGTTGCCGTTTTCGTCAGCAAGACCAACGATTACCCGTCTGCCCTTGCTATCACCGACAGACCAAGAGGTAACACCCTCAATATCCTGAATAGCGGTGTGAATAACACGGCGCTCATAAGGATTCATAGGCTCAAGAGCCTGATTGCGTCCGTTTTTAGCAACCTGACCTGCAATGCGCTGTGCAAGAGCAGTCAAAGTAGCCTCGCGCTTTGCACGGTAGTTGTTGGTGTCAACCACAACGCGCACAAAGCCTTCCTCATCATTGTTGTAGCAAAGGCTTGCAAGATACTGAATAGCGTCAAGAGTTTCACCTCTGCGGCCGATAACGGCGCCCATACCCTCACCCTCGACGGTGATGCAGAAGCCACCCTCAACGTCACTTACAGAGCAGGTAAACTCGCCGATATCCATATGAGAAAGCACGTCTTTAACAAAAGTCAGGGTGTTGTCAAGAGCGGTCTGGTTGATGGCAACCTTTTTAGCAGGCTTTTCTTCAACCTTTGCCTTTTTAACGGGAGCCTCTTTTTTAGCAGGCTTTTTGTCGGCTTTAGGAGCCTCTTTCTTTTCTTTCTTGGGCTTTTCTTCCTTTTTGCCGTCGTCATAAGACAGGGTAACCTTAGCAGGCTTGCCGCCAAAAAGACCAAGCACCTTTTTCTCGGGCTGGTCGATAATTTCAATTTCTACGTCAATTTCGTCGCCAATGCCAAGCTCGGCACGGGCAAGCTCAATAGCCTCGTCAATGGTAGAGGCGGTTGCGGTAGCTTCTCTTCTCATTATATTTACATCCTTTCGGGGAAACGGGTTATTTCAAAATAGATTTTTCGTTCAAAGTGGGGTTGATGCGCTGTTGCTCAAGCTTGCGGCGCTTTTTGGCTTCCTTAGCCTCTGCCTCAGCAATAAGCTTGCCGGGGAAGTAAATCTTTTGCATAGCGGTCATAATAATGGTGGAAACGATGTTTGAGCATACCCAATACCAACCAACTGCGCCGGGCACAGAGAAGGTAATCCACAGTGAGAAAAGGGGCATCATAATCATCATACAGCCATTGGTTGCCGCGTTGCTGTCACCGTTGGTCTTTTTGGTGTTTGCCATAGAGATAAGTGAGCTTGCAAAAGAAGTGAGGAAGGACAGCAAGGGAATAATGGAAATAAGCGTAAAGACCTTGCCAAGAGAGGGAGTTTCAAGCAGATTGATGCCTAACAGGTTAAAATCAAGGTTTAAGCCACCTGTAAGAGCGGCAAACTTGCCGTCATGCTCCACCAACTTGTCCATATGTTCAAGGATTGAAAGCTGAGGAGTGCTGCTTGAAAGCAGGTTTTTGCCAAGCACGTCTGATTTAAGCACCTTTTCGGCTGCCTCAATCAATTTGGCGTCGGCGCCGTAAACGTAGCTGAGTGCTTCGCGTACTGCGGTGTAAATGCAAATGAAGATAGGAAAGCGGATAAACATAAGCAGACAGCCTGAAAGGGGTGATGAACCTGCTTCAGAGTAAAGCTTACCCATTTCTTCCTGATATTTTGCTTTGTCGTTTTTATATTTTTCCTGCAATTTTGCAAGCTTGTTCTTCATTCTTGCCTGCGATGCAGTGGATTTTTGCTGTTTAATGTTAAGGGGAATAAGCACGGCGTTGACAACAAGGGTAAAAACGAAAATACCCACAACAAAGTTGTTGCCGCACAATTCACAGAAAAAGCGAATAAGCCAACCGAAAAAATTGTTTAACCAGTCGAACATATACTACCTCCGTCTTTTAAAACGCCCCGGCAGTGGTACGGGGTCATATCCCCCTTTGCAAAGGGGATTGCATCTGAGTATGCGCCAAACCGACATCCAAAAGCCCTTGAAAGCGCCGTGAAGCTCAATCGCCTCAATAGCGTAGTGGGAGCAGGAGGGATAAAACCTGCAACAAGCAGGCTTTAGGGGGGACACACACCGCTGATACCAATTTATCAGCCATATAAGCAGTTTTTTCATACTAACTGCGCGCCACACCGGCGTCTTTTAGGTGTTGCAGCATAGCTTTTGCCACGTCGGTACTCTTGGCAGGGGCAGTACGGGTGCGGGCAACAAAGACGATAAATGCGCTGCAATCGGGATTTAGTTCTTTTTCACAGGCTCTGAAAGCGGCGCGGATTACCCGTCGTGCGCGGTTGCGGGTGACGGCGTTGCCGATTTTTTTGCCTGAGGTGATACCAAGTTGAATTCCCCCACTGCGACGGGGCACAACGTAGGTCACAAGCAGAGGCGATGCAAAACATTTGCCTCTTGAATAAACCATTCTGAACAGATGGTTTTGCTTAATTCTTTCCGCCATAAGCGAAACCTCCTAAGCTAAAAAGCACAAGGGCTGTTGAAAAACAGCCCTTGTAAGCAGATGCTCTTAGTAAGACAGGCGCTTTCTGCCTTTTGCTCTGCGGCGGGCAAGCACCTTGCGGCCGTTTTTGTCAGCCATTCTCTTGCGGAAGCCGTGCTCTTTTTTAGCGTGAAGCTTTTTGGGCTGGTAGGTTCTTAACACTTTTAACCCCTCCGTTTCTAAATTCTTTCTTTGGGTGAACCCTTATACATCAACTGCGACAGGCGCAGATAGGTCCAAAACATAACCCTGCAATTGTAAATTATATAATATAATGACTGCTTATGTCAACCAAAAATATTAAAAAAATTAAAAATAGGGCACATTATTTTTTTGTGCCCTATATCTTGTGGTGTTTTTGTAGAATTTGCCGAGATTACATAGGAGCAAGGGGTGATTTAACCCTTATTCCTCCTCAATTGCGCTGATTACAAGGTCAAAAAGCTCATCAAGACGCTGGGCGTTGCCTGTAAGCGAAAGATATCCAAGCAAAGCCTCAAGACCTGTGGAGGCGTGATACTCCGCCTCGCTTGCACCCTTGGGGGTGTGGGATGAGTGAGCGTTACGGCCTCTGCGGTAAACTGCGCTTTCCTGCTCGTTGAGTAGGGGCAGGATTTTTGCCGCGGCTTTTGCCTGTGCGGTGGCGCACACGTACTTAACCGCCCCTTTGTGCAAGCCGTTAACCTGCAGATTGCCCTTTTTTGCAAGCATTTTGCGTACTCGCAAGCTGTACTCCGCATCCCCTACAAAAGCAAGGGCAAGAGGGTTATATGCTCCAAAATTTTGCTCAGCCATTAAAACACTCCTTACGGGATGTAATCAAACTCAAAATCGTAAATGCTGACGGTATCGCCCTTTTGTATGCCTGCCTCCACAAGAGCGTCAATTATGCCGCTTGAGTGAAGCACACGCTGAAAATATTGCAAAGAGTCATACTCGTCGGGGTCGATTGCCTCCATAATCTTAAGCAACCAACGAGCCTCGATAATATAAACGCCATCCTCGATTGTAAGGGTGAATGGACGTTTTTTCTGCTCCGTAAAGTCCTCAACGGGCTCTGGGTCAGGCTCAAATCGGGTTATGGGTGGCAGGGTTGCAAGCTGGGCGGCAACGTGGTTTATAAGCTGCTGTGTGCCCTCTGCAATAGCCGCCATAATTGGAAAGAAGGCAATTTGGCGCTGGTCAAAATAGGCTTTTACGCGAGCAACCTCTTCATCTTCCGTAAGGTCGCATTTGTTGGCGGCAACCACCTGCTTTAGCTCTGCAAGTTCAGGGTCAAAGGTGGCAAGCTCGCGGTTGATAGCCTCAAAATCGGCAATGGGGTCGCGACCCTCACTGCCCGACACGTCGATAACGTGCACAAGCATTCGGCAACGCTCAACGTGGCGCAAAAATTCGTGACCAAGGCCTACGCCCTCACCTGCACCCTCAATCAGACCGGGGATATCTGCCATTACAAAGGAGTTGCCCTCCCCCATACTGACAACGCCTAAAACGGGAGTCAGGGTGGTAAAGTGGTAGTTGGCAATTTTGGGTTTTGCCATTGAAACCACCGAAATCAGCGTGCTTTTGCCAACGTTGGGGAAGCCAATCAGTCCCACGTCGGCAAGGAGTTTAAGTTCAAGGCGCACGTTTAATTCGTCACCCGGGGCGCCGTTTTTGGCAAAACGGGGCACTTGACGGGTGGAAGTGGCAAAATGACTGTTGCCCCAACCCCCTTTGCCGCCTTTTGCAAGGACAAAGGGCTCGTCCCCCGACATATCGGCAATCAGTCTGCCACTTTCGGCATCGCGAACAAGGGTGCCGCGGGGTACTTTTATTTCAAGAGGGGGCGCACTTTTGCCGCTGCAACGGCCACCACTGCCGTTTTGACCGTTTTGGGCGGCGTATTTGCGCTTGTATCGGAAGTCGGCAAGGGTAGACAGACTGTCGTCAACCTTTAAGATGACGTCGCCGCCACGACCGCCGTCACCGCCGTCGGGACCGCCTGAAGCAACGTATTTTTCGCGGTGAAATGCAACGGCACCGTGGCCGCCGTCACCTGCACGAACGTGTATTGTTGCGGTATCTACAAACATAAAATCCACCTCGTTATTGCATTGTGTCCTTGACACAATGCATCGATATAAATCTCTTGCGAGATTTTCGATATGCCATACGGCTCGATATGTGCATTGCACTCGATATGTCGCTTGCGCGACGAGATTTATATCATATCGAGTTTGAGCGCAG
>JAFQWE010000030.1 GCA_017407645.1 Clostridia bacterium
ACTACCAAAGGCTCCCCTTGTCAGGGGAGCTGTCAGCCGAACAGGCTGACTGAGGGGTCGTGTTTCTCTCCCCCAGTCAGCTTCGCTGACAGCCCCCTCGTCAGAGGGGGCCTTTCCCCTTGCCTACAATTATTTTACAAATTACGCTGCTAATATCTGTAAACACAAGGAGATTTATACTGTATTCCTTATTTTAGATTTTATCAAAACGACTTTTTCCAAACAACGATTTTTTGTTTTCCTGCTTTCAGCGAGGCAAAGGGACCGGGGATCAAATGATCGGTATGGCAGTTACCGAGAAGGTCCTTGTCAAAATCAATCTCACTGCCATCGGCCGCCTCAAAGGCCTGCGCCGCTATTCTCGGCTCACCTAGTCTTTTGGTGGTAACCGCGTTGCACTTCGCTGTATTAAGCACTTCCGGAACATCAATGGTGAGCGTCCACACACCGTCGCTTTCTGTAACCGCAACGCTTACACCATCTGCCATGGTGGGTGACTTTTCATAAACAGAGGGCGCAGCAAAGCCCGAATATGCATTACCCTCTAGCCAAACGGGCTGAGGAGTCTTGGCAAATGCATACGGTCCGCCCTCATGGTTTGTAGACATACGCATAGCGTATTCGTCAGCAGTTGTAAAGCGGTCGCAATTTTTTGTAAACTGCTCCAAATTCTGTCCGCCATCCGGCCAAAGCCCCGCAAAAATATTGTTATAATAGCGGTCATCACCACCATATATTTCGCTGTACCCTGCCACCTGAGTAGAATGTGGAAAATGATATGGAGTGGATCGATCCAGAATGCTTCTATCTCTAATCTTACCGCAAAACAGGTTGTGAACGAGAGCGCCACCCTGTGACCAGTTATCAAAGGCGTATTGCGACATAAACACATTATGATCAATAAGATACGGTCCATGGGTAACCTCTACCATAATATCACGGTTATTGGCGTAATAAATATTGGCGGTTACACGGCAGCCCTGTGCTTGCCAATCAAGCCAGGTTCCGAGTGTGCAGTTATGAATGTTGTTTCCACAGATAATTGCATCAATGGCACCGTGGAATTTGATTCCACCCATTTCGTGACCCCAAAATTCGTGTTTAATTCCGATGTTATAAATGTGATTATGCTCAACACGGCTGAAAATACAACCCAAATGTCCAACGATACCGTTCTGTCCACAATCGTGAATCTCATTATTGCGCACGATATGTGAGCCTATGGTATCGCGGCTCCACCCCTTTTGCACTGCCAGGAAAACCGCCTCAAGCTGATGGCGATGTCCAGACTTGCGACCAAACCTAGTAAATAAATTGTGGCCTGTAGATGCTTCCTTCCCAAGACTTATTCCGCTGCATTTTGCATCGTGTATATCGTTATTTTCAATAATCCAGCCTTTACTCCAATGAGGGCCGACCATACCGATCTGATTCGAGGTGGGCGGCGTCCACGGGCATCCTGCCTGTGCAATCTCGAAACCGCGTAAGGTAATATAATTGATACCCGTTGCTTTGGGGTAAAAACAGCAGGGACGCACATTTATCTCGATTAATTCATTGTTAGGATCATACTCTTGAAAATTACCAAAAATTGTGGTAATACTGTCCTCAACGACAGCATACCATTTGTAAACAGTCAGCTCGGGGCGAAGAATCAGTTCATCCTCTACCCTCCAACTGTTTTGGCAACAAGTAATACGCTGTGTGTTATCATACAGGTCCTCCATAGACTTTGCCTCAAACATAGAAACACCGTTAATATAAACGTCGCCAAGGTGAACACGGTAGTCTGCGACCGGATCTTTAAGCCAGTCGCCCTCTACCTCAAGAGCAAAGGGATTCCAGTCGCCGAACATACTATTCGGCAGTTCTTTTTTCCATACAGTGCCCTCTACCTTTTGCCAATCGGTAACGATTTCCGAGCCTTTTATAATGGGACGCTCTCCCTCTACCGCTTCATATACAATACGGTTATGTTCACTTGTACCACCGTTTTGTGGGTCCACCCACTCACGATAGGTGCCGCCAAAGACTTTAACGGTATCGCCCGCTACGGCAATTTTTGCGGCGCGATTGATGGTTTGAAACGGCGTAGCTTTTGAGCCGTCCGCCTTATCGCTTCCGTTTGTAGAAACATAATAGATCATTTTACCGCCACCGTTCCACTGAATAGGATCTGATTTACGATGCTCTGCAAATATTCTTGTTTACCGCTTGAGGGCAGTGCGGGCGCACCCATATCTTCGGCAATCTTTGCAAGTTCCGAAAGGGTTGTCTTTCCTTCGATTATCTTTTTACCAATACCCGATTTAAACGAAGAATATCTTTCTTCTATAAAAGAGTCAATTCTTCCGTCCTCAATTATCTCTGCAGCTTTAATAAGACCGAGCGCAAATGTATCCATACCGAGTATAAATGCGTGGAACATATCCTCTACCGTATAACTGGGTCGGCGTGTTTTCGAGTCAAAGTTAAAACCACCTGTCAGTCCGCCTGCCTTTAAAACTTCATACATACACATCGTTGCATCATATACATTTGAGGGAAACTCATCAGTATCCCAGCCAAGAAGTAAATCGCCCTGATTTGCATCAATTGATCCGAGCATACCGTTTATTGCAGAAACCCTCAAATCGTGTTGGAATGTATGTCCCGCAAGAGTTGCGTGGTTTGCTTCGATATTCATCTTGAAGTCTTTATCAAGACCATATTGACGCAAAAAGCCTATTGCCGTTGCAGCATCAAAATCATATTGATGTTTCATCGGCTCCTTTGGTTTGGGCTCTATGTAAAAATCACCCTCAAAACCTATTGAACGGCCATACTCAACCGCCATTTTCATAAGTCTTGCAATATTTTCTTGTTCAAATTTCATATCGGTGTTAAGCAGAGTCTCATATCCCTCTCTGCCGCCCCAAAACACGTAACCCTTGCCGCCGAGCTTTACGGTAAGATCAAGCGCCTTTTTAACCTGTGCCGCTGCAAAGCAAAAAACATCGGCAGAATTCGTAGAGCCTGCACCGTTCATAAAGCGCGGATTTGAGAACATATTAGCGGTACCCCACAGACATTTGATACCGGTAGCATTCATTTTTTCAAGGATATAGTCTGTAATTTCATCAAGGCGTTTATTTGTTTCATTGATATTATCTGCCTCGGGCACCAAATCTACATCGTGAAAACAAAAATATTCTATGCCGAGCTTTTGCATAAACTCAAAGCCTGCATCAACCTTGGCTTTTGCATGTTCCATAGTTCCTTTTTCTGTGCCAAAGGATTTGTCAGCGGTATCCCTGCCAAACATATCGGTACCTGCGGCACAAAGATTATGCCACCAAGCCATAGCAAACGGCAAATGCTCACACATAGGTTTTCCTAAAATAACTTGATTGGCATTATAAAATTTAAATGCAAGTGGGTTTTTAGAATCCCTACCCTCATATTGAATTGAGGGGATGTTTTTAAAAATTTCACTCATTTTTTTATCCTCACTTTATCTTTTTAAATAGTTCCTTCATTGAAGGATATATTTCTTTGAATTTTTTATACCGTTCTTCATAGCGTACCGAAATATCGGTATTTGGGGTCATCGTCTTCTTTACCTTTACAAATTTGTCAGCGCACTCTTTTGGTTTGGCAAATTCCCCGCAACCAACCATCGCAAGCATTGCCGCACCATAACCGGGGCCCTGCTCTGTCTGCAATAGCAAAACTTCAACATTAAGAATATTGCAGAGAATTTTTTGCCACAGTTCTGATTTTGCACCGCCGCCGCAAAGAGTGCTACTTGTTATATTTATACCTTGTGCTCTTGCAATTTCCACATTGTCTCTTATGGCAAAGGCAACGCCTTCTAAAACAGCTTGAACCATATCTGCACGGGTTGTATTCATACATAATCCGACAAAAACACCTCGTGCATCGGTATCGTTTATCGGGCTACGCTCGCCCATAAGGTAGGGGAGGAAAAACACATCGTTTTTGCCAAGGTCGTTATCGGTTATGCTCTTTTGCTCGGCTGCATAATCTTCAGTTTTTAAGATATCCTCGCAAAACCACTTGTTGCAAGAAGCCGCCGAAAGTATGCAGGCCATAAGATGATACTCGCCGCTTGCGTGGCAAAAGGAATGCAAAGCGTTGTTTTGATCAACGGTGAATTCATTGGATGAGATGAATACCGTTCCTGACGTTCCGAGAGATATATTACACTTACCGTCGGTAACGGTGCCTGTGCCAATCGCCGCTGCCGCATTATCTCCTGCACCTGCCACAACCTTTGTGTTTTCGTTAAGCCCAAGTTGTGATGCCACTTCAGATAACAATGTGCCCACAGCCTCAAAACTCTCAAAAAGCATTGGCATTTGTCCTTCGGCTATACCGCAAATCCTAAGCATCTCATCAGACCAACATTTGTTTTTAACGTCCAACAAAAGCATACCCGAAGCATCGGAATAATCGGTGCAATGCACACCGGTGAGTTTGTAATTTATATAGTCTTTAGGAAGCATTATTTTGCATATTTTCGAAAAATTTTCAGGTTCATTATTTTTTAGCCATAAAAGCTTTGGTGCAGTAAAACCCGCAAATGCAATATTTGCCGTTAAATCCGACAGTTTTTGCTTTCCGATAATGCTGTTAAGATAATCTGTTTCTTTATCTGTTCTGCCGTCATTCCACAGAATCGCGGGACGTATTACGTTGTCATTTTCATCAAGGACAACCAGTCCGTGCATTTGACCGCCTACGCCGATGCCTGCAATTTCAGCGGGATTGATATCCTGTACGAGCTCATTTACGCCCGATAAAAACGCATTCCACCAATCCTCAGGATTTTGCTCGCTCCAGGCCGGTCGTGGATACTGAACGGGATATGATTTTGTTGCCATTTTGACAATTTTGCCGCAACTATCAACCAATAATAACTTTAAAGCCGATGTTCCCAGGTCGGCGCCTATATAATACCTCATAAGATCCCTCCTTTGATCTTCATTATAGAGGAAACAATTTGACTTTTCTCGCAACAAATTATATAATATATAGACAGAATTTGACTTTTGGAGATTATTATGTTTTACGAATTCAATCATTTAGGCTCACCCGATTACCTAAAAATAGAGGAAGGGCGAGATTTCAGTTTTCCACCCCATCTGCACCAGTGCTTTGAGATTATCATTCTTCTTTCGGGAGAAATGAGAATAACTATTGATAGCAAAAGCTTTGTTATCAAAGAAAAACAAGCAGTTTTTATATTCCCGAATCAAATACACTCTTTAGACTCGACAAAAAGCGAGCACATTCTTTGCATCTTTTCCCCCCATCTTGTACGAGCCTATGCCACCAAGGTATCTGATAAACGTCCGCAAAACAACAAATTTCAACCGGATGAATACTTGGTAAATGCTCTTGCGCGTTTAGAAATCACCTCATCCTCTGCCGATAAAAAAGGCGTGTTGTATTCGTTGTGCGGTCAATTTGACAAAACCGCCTCCTATGATAAAACACAATTTGAAAACGAAAATTTATTATATAAGATATTTTCGTTTGTTGAGACAAATTTCAGCAAGGACTGTTCTTTATCGAATCTTTCAAAAGAAACGAGCTATGACTATTCTTATCTTTCACGCTACTTTAAAAAAGCCACCGGTCTTTCCTTCAATTCTTATGTAATGCATTTTCGGCTTAGCCATGCGTGTTACCTTTTAGAGAATACCACACTTCCTATCCTCCAATGTGCATATGACAGCGGATTTATTTCGTTACGAAGTTTTAACCGTTGCTTTAAAGAAAACTTTGAAATCACACCTACACAATACAGAAAAAACATAGGTTTATAACAACAAAGCGAGGTGAAATTCACCTCGCTTTTGCTATGTGTTTTATAGGTGTTGTTATACCACATTCCTCAATTCTTCTCACAATCCCTGTTGCTTTAATGTATTTTTCGTAAAAAATGGGGTGCATCTCCTGAAGATGCACCCCATTAGCATATCAATTTATAACAATGGCCTTACCTACAAAGCATACATAGTTAAAAAAATCAATTATGCCTAATTATTCTGCCTGTTCTTTAATAGTGTTGAAGCAGTTGCTGCAATAGATGGGGCGGTCACCGCTGGGCTGGAAGGGAACCTTTGCCTCGCCACCGCAGTTAGCGCATACGCCTACGAAATACTCTCTGGGACCTCTGCCTGCGTTCTTTCTTGCATCACGGCAAGCCTTGCAGCGCTGGGGCTCATTCTCGAAGCCTTTTTCTGCATAAAATTCCTGCTCGCCGGCGGTAAATACGAATTCGTTACCGCATTCTTTGCATGTAAGGGTCTTGTCTTCAAACATTGTTGTTACCTCGCTTGAAATATAAAATTTATTTTGCTCCTTGGGGGCGGATTTGCACCACCGTCTTTGTCAGGATCAACGCTTTGCTGATTAAGCTACCCGGGAGTTATTTAAAACGATTTAATTTGCGCCGCACTCTTGCAAGGGCGTTTTCGACTGCTTTTGCCGAGCAGTCAAGCCGCTTTGCAATTTCAGCGTAGGAATAGCCACTCATAGTGAGGGACAGCACCTTTTGCTCAAGGGGAGAGGTGCGGTCTTTAATTTCGGCAAAAATTCTTGACAGTGTGTCGCGCAAAATTGCGGTGTTTTCGGGGTTTTCACCTGCCGACAACTGCTCACCGTCAATGGATACCTTGGCGCTTTCGGGAATTTGACGCTTGCGCAACGAAAGACGAACGGCATCGGTAATGCGGCGGTCAATGCTAAGGGCGGCAAAGGTGCGGAAGGTTGCGCCGTAAGACCCATCAAAACTGTCAATGGCGCTTACCAAGCCTATAAAACCCTCTTGACCCAAATCCTCACAGTCAAAAGTGCTTGATTGATGTGAATAAACGGCGGCACGGGCACCCACTAAAGAAATGTAGCGCACTACCAATCGGTCACGGGCATCGGTATCACCCGACTGTGCCATAGAACACAACTGTTCATCGGTTACGTTCAGCACAAATACCCCTCCCGATATATACAAACGCCTAATATAAAGTATACACATACAATTTTAATCTATATCGCCTTAAAAGTCAATGAATTTGTGCTTTTCGAATATAAAATTTTGAATTATGATAAATTAAAGCGTATAAATCTAACAAAATAGACAAAAAACTATCCAAAATGTTAAAAAATCGCACTTTTGTTTATGCATACCGCACAAACAAAAAAAGCCTGTTTAACGGCTGTTTTATAAGGCTTCAAACAACTCTGAGGTTATAACTCCTCAAGGATGCTAATAGTCTGTAATGTAGGGTAAAATGCATTTTTTTGGTGTTGCTATATCCGTATACCTCTTTATTTTTATGCAAATCGCATAAAAGAGTAAATAATTTTAATATAAAAGTATCAAAATATAACTTTTGACTTGATTATTTTGGCAGTTTGTATTAGAATTAGAGTGTGAATAGGTGTGGGTTGCATAAATTTACGGCGCAACCTACCTATTATCAAAAGGTTCCCTGCTGTTTTTTCAGTAGAATTGCCGTTGGGAACAAATCAAATAAGTTTAATTTTAGTCGCTACGGCAGCGGCGTGGAGGTATTGTTATGAAAAAAGTTATTGCGTTACTTCTGGCAGTAATTATGGTATGCGGCCTGATGGTTGGTTGCGGCGACAGTAAAGAGCCCGCAGGCAGCGCAGGCGCACCTGTTAAGACCAGTGGTAAGAAAATCGACCTTAATGTAAAACTTGATACTATCGGTGAAGAGTCAAAGCCTGTTAAGACTGAAGTTCCCGAAGGCAAGGCTCACATCATCAGCATTGCTCTCGACAAGACTGATCTTTCTATCGCTCTTGGTACCAAGCAGCAGATTACCTATACTGTAAAGCCTGACACTGCTTTTGATAAGAGCGTTTATTACGAAAGCCAGAACACCAACATTGCAAAGGTTGACAAGGACGGTTACGTTCTTGGTGTTGGTTGCGGTACAATCGATATCGTTGTTAAGACCAACGATCAGGGCTTCAAGCGTGTAGTTACCGTTGTTGTTCATCAGAACGCCGGTGACGATAAGAAGGCTGAGGAAATGCTCAACCTCATTAACAAGGGTCGCGAGGCTAACAACCAGGCTGCCTTCACATCTGACGACGTAGCTCTTAAGGCTGCTGCAAATCAGCGCGCTCTTGAAGAGGCTGTTGATATGGTTAACAACAAGGCAAAGGCTATGGACGACAAGCGTACCGACAAGACCACTACAATCTTCGCTGATTACGATATCTTTGTTCGTCAGAATGCCGCTCTTTACGTATGGGGCGACTATTCAAAGGATACCAAGAAGGCATACGAAGCACTTGTTAAAAATGAAGACAATGCAAAGGCTCTCGGTATCAAGGGCGGTGAAGTTAACTACGATAATGTTGCAGTTGGCTACTTTGTATTCAACAACGTAACCTACTGGTGCGTATTGATGGCAACCACCTGATGATTTGCTAATTAGGCGGACCGGTGCGATGTCACCGGTCCGTTTTTTAAAACAGCCGCAAGGCTTACGGGGTGAAAAAATGAAAAAAGTCGTTGCTTTGATAATAGCGCTTATGACGGCTTGCCTGCTTACCTCTTGCGGAGAGGTTACCTTTCCCAAAATCACCGAGGTGTTTAAAGAGGAAGAGGCAGGTGAATCAGGCAAAAAAATAAAGCTTGATTATAAGCTTGGTAGCATTGGTGAGCCCTCTAAAAAGGTTAAACCCAACGTTCCCGTCGGCAAGCCGCGTATAATCAGCATTACTCTTGCTGAAAAAGTGCTTATTATTCCTGTTGGCAAAACAGGCAAAATTGAATATTCCGTTAAGCCTAAGACGGCATACGACAAGTCGGTTTACTATGAGGTTTCCGACGAGTCTATTGCGTCGGTGGATAAGGATGGCAACGTGCTTGGCAAAAAGCCTGGTGCGGTTACAATCACCGTTCGTACCAACGACCAAGGCTTTAAGCGTCAATGCACAGCTATTGTTACTCGCGGTGAGGGTGACGCTGAAAAATCTGCAAAGGTGGTTGAACTTATCAATGCCGCCCGTGTAAAAAACGGGTATGAGGCAACTCCGTCAGACAATCGCTCTTTGCAGGCGGCTGCTGACCAACGCGCCTTTGAAGAGGCGGTGGATATGGTCAACTACGGCGAAAAGCGTATGGACGATAAGCGTATGACCGACGATGAGGACGGCAAACGTGTTGAAATGGAGCAGGATATATTTAAGAATTTCAACATATGGTCAAAGGAATCTAAAGAGGTTCACATTTGGGGCGAATATACCGCCGAGCAGGTGTACAAAGCCTTTATTGAGGATGACGAATGTGCCGAGGCTTTGGGTGTTCGCGGAAGCGGTGCAAAATCCTTCCAAAACATTGCGGTGGGTTATTACGAATTTGACGGAATTACCTATTGGTCTATTTTGATGACCAGTGAAAGTTAAAAAATAAGGGTTGATACAACGCTGTATCAACCCTTTTCTTTTATTCTGCTTTAAATGAGTAGGTGGCGCCTTCTGTTATAGGGGTCGAATCAACACCCTTTGCGGCATATTTGTCGCCTTCATAGAAAGCCCAGTATTTACCGTCTTTGTCATAATCAACGGTAATGCCGATTACGGTTTTAACGTACAAACCGTAATCGCCTTCTTCACCTGCAATAAGTTTCAACTCAAGCAGGGCTTCACCGACAGTAGCCTTGTCGGTTTTGATTTGGTAGCTTGTGGTCTTTCCTTCCAAGTCCACTACATTAAAGTTAAAGGTGGTTTTGCCTTCACCAAGCAGATTTTCATCCCCTTTGTCAGAGGTGATAGAGCTTGTTTGCTCTGATAAAACAGAGCTCGCATCCCCGCCTTTGCTGTCGCAACCGGTTACAAGCAGTGCCATAGCCGCAATAAGCACCAATGTAAGAAGCAACGACAACAGTTTGGTAATAACTGTTTTTTGCATTTTGCATTCTCCTTAATATTAAATTCCTCTTTTTAAGTTGGCGCTCGCAACATTTTTTAGCAGCGGTTTTCATCTGAAAAATATTTCGACTTGGTGCAAATGTCGGCTCACCTTCTCAAGATAAACTCAATGGCTTGTCACTGACTTGCGGCGTCAGTTAGAGCAGACAAGGATTTTGCGGCACCTTACGGCGACGGGCTCGTGCAGGATTTTCACCTGCTTCCTTTTCAGATATTAGGATTATAACAAATAATGGACAAAATGGCAATAAAAAAAGACCGATTACTCGGTCTTTTAATTATTGTGGTTGTAATAAAAAATATTGTTCAGCGGCAGACACCTCTGTTTGCATTATGGCTGCAACCTGATTGGCGTCTATAAATAAAAACCAAACTTTGCCGTCTTTTTCAGCATCAAGAGTGACACCGTCAACGGATTTAATATGAAGGCCGTAGTCGTCATTACCCATTGTGATAAGCCCTAAATCAACCAAAGCCTCACCAACAATCTTTTTATCGGTTTTGATTACATAGGTTTTCATCATTTTTTCAGGATGGTTAATTATTAGGTTAAAGGTATATTTGCCTTGGCCCAATTTAACGTTTTGCTTTGGATATTCTGTTGCAGTGCTTGAAATTGCTGACGAAACAGGTTCATCGGCATATTGCTGATTACTGCTGCAGCCAACAAGTAGAACCAAAACAAAAAGCAGCGACAATAATTTTATAATAACTGTTTTTTGCATTTTGCATTCTCCCACTCAGTATTCCCTGAAGGATGCCACAACCTTGCCTAAGATAGACACCTCGTCGGGTACAATCGGATCAAAAGCATCGTTTTCAGGCAAAAGGATAACTCTGCCCGACTCATCGTGGCTAAGACGCTTCACAGTGGCTTCGTCATCAATCAGTGCAACAACAATATCACCGTCGTCGGCATACTGAGTGCGGTGGGCATAAACAATATCCCCGTCAAGTATGCCTGCATTCATCATAGACATACCCTTAACACGCAGAGCAAACACCTCTCTGCCACGGGAAACGTCGGCAGACAGAGGAATATACTGCTCAATATTTTCGGTGGCAAGGATAGGTACGCCTGCAGTAACGGTGCCAACCAGTGGCACGTCAACGTGGGCAGACACACTCTCTACCTTAATTGCACGGGATGAGCCACCCTCACGGGAGATAAGCCCCTTTTCTTCAAGGGCAGTCAGAATAGCAAAAACAGTAGAGGTAGAGCGCACCCCTGTGGCAGAGCAAATCTCACGCACAGTAGGGGGGAGCCCCGAGGATGACCGAGAAAGCAAAAAGTCAAAAACCTTTTGCTGATTGGGGGTAAGGTCAGCCATTTGTATCACCTCAATTTAGCATCATTTTAATAAGCATGGGGCCTCGCTCAACAAAAACGCCTGTCTTTTGAGCATTTTCTTCGGTAAAGCAGTCAACACCTGCAGATTCTTCTGTGCTGTCATAAAGCAAGAAGGGGACAGGTTCTCTTGAATGGGTTGCAGTTGCAATGGGAGTTGGGTGGTCAGGAAGAATGAGCATTTTAAACTGCTCGCCTGCCAAGGCATCAAGTAAAGGATTAACGATTTTTTCGTCAATCAGTTGGATAGCCTTAACTTTGTTTTGGGCTTCTCTGCGGTGACCGCACTCGTCAGGTGCTTCAAGGTGCACGTAAACGTAGTCGCAAGTCTTAAGAGCCTTGACGGCAGCCTTTGCCTTGCCTTCAAAATTGGTGTCTATGTAGCCTGTGGCGCCCTCAACCTCTATAACCTGCATATCGGCGCATTTGCCGATGCCTTTTATAAGGTCAACTGCCGACACAACGGCACCCTTGATACCATAGGTCTGCTCAAAATTATTAAGACCCGGACGACTGCCCTGACCCCAAAACCAAGCAGAAGTGGCAGGACGTCTGCCTGCGGCAACGCGAGCCTTGTTTACGGGGTGGTGGCGCAAAATATCTACACTCTTTTTCATCAGCTCAATAAGACCTGACTCAAAGTGTCCCCCAAGATAATTCTTGATAGGCTGACCCGAAATATCGTGAGGAGGAGTGAGGGTGTAGCCTTTACATTTGCCGCCGTGCCAAATCAGGCAGTGACGGTAACTGACACCTGTGTAAAAGTCAAATTCGCCGCCGCCAAGCTCTGCTTGCAAGGACTTTATAATCTCGTCTGCCTCGGCAGTAGAGATGTCGTCAGCGCAATAGTCAACCATAGTTTTGTCACTGTAATCAGCCTCGTCAGACAGGGTAACAAGGTTGCAACGGATGGCAACGTCATCCTCTGCCATATCAATGCCGATACTTGCCGCCTCAAGAGGTGAGCGGCCTGTGTAACACTTCAGAGGGTCAAAGCCCATTACCGACAGATTGGCAACGTCACTGCCTGGGGATAATCCGTCGTCAACAGTGCGCACCATTCCCACAACAGAGGATGATGCAAGAGCGTCCATATTAGGTTTTTCGGCAAGCTCCATAGGAGTTTTGCCGCCAAGCTCTGCAACGGGGGTATCTGCCATACCGTCACAAAGAACAACAACGTATTTCATAAAAAGCACCGCCTTAATACAACTATAAATTTATATTAACACATTTTTTATAAGAATGGAATAGTTTAATTGACAAAAGATTGGAATTGTTTTAAAATAATTTTAGCAATCTAAGGAGTAAGCTTATGGAAAACAAGAACAAATTAAAAGCGGCTTTGCCCGTTATCCTTTTTGCACTGCTTTGTGCCATTGTGTTGGGGCTTATTGCAATTTTGCCCTATGACCGCCCTGCCACGTCACCCAACAACAGTTTTATGAATCTGTATAACGGCGGTTTTGTGGCGCAAGACGGCTCTCTTACCTATTATATTGACAGTGAAGGCAGCCTTTACTGTGCAGGTGATAACTCCAAGTATTATATCGACAAGGCAAGTGACAGTCTTTGCCCCTATAACGTAGGTATCGTGTACCGCACCGAAAATGACGAGGTTAAATACAGTGATTTTGACGGCGGCTCCGTAAAGACTCTTATTAAGGGTGCCAAGCAGATGTCGGTTAGCGGCAACTGGGTTTTTTATACCGATGAAAAAGACGACTTGTATAAATACTTTTTGCAAACGGGTGAAACCAAAAAGGTTGGACTTAACGTTGACCAATTTATGATTTCAAGCACCGCCGTGGTTTATCTTAAAGAGGGCAAACTGTATACCGCCCGTACCGACGGCACCCAAATAAAGCCTTTCCTTGCCGATAAGGCAGACGGTTTTGTCCGTTATGAGTCTTATATGTTCTATAAGGCGGATGGAATGCTTTACTCGGTGGCATCGGGAAATACCGCTAATAAGCAGACCTATTTTGAGGTGGACGAGTTTAATATTAACGACAAGGGAATTATGTTCTACACCCTTGACGGAAAACTTTACAGCAAGGATATAACCGATGAAAAAGCCAAGGCGAAAGAGCTTAAGGTGGGCACTGTAAAGGGCGGACTTTGTACCAACGGTGACAGAGTGTGCTTTTACGACGAAAAAGGCAACCTTGTAAGCTGTCTTGCAGACGGCAGTGAGGTAAAGGAATTGGCTAAAATCAACGATAAGGAGCAAAAGTAATGTCTAACGTGAATCCTCTTGATAATAAGGTTGTAAACGGCGGCTTTTGCGGAATAATCCGCACCTTAGGTTGCATCGGTGACAGTTTGTCATCGGGCGAAATGGAGTCTATGACGGAGGGTAAAAAGGGCTATCACGACTATTTTGAATATTCCTGGGGTCAGTTTCTTGCTCGCGCGGCAGGACTTACCGCCTATAATTTTTCACGGGGCGGAATGTCTGCAAAAGGCTTTTTAAATGCAGAGGGCTGGCTTGACTTCCGCAATCCCGAAAAGAAGTGTCAGGCATATGTAATTGCCCTTGGCGTAAACGATACCGAGCGTGGCGTGCCTATGGGTGACGTTGCCACTGACGTTAACCCCCAAGACTGTGAGCAAAATGCCGATACCTTTGCAGGCGATATGGGCAAAATAATGAGTCATATTAAAGAGATTGAGCCTAAAGCAAGAATTTTTCTTATGACCATACCCCGTCACGACCGCGAATGTGAGGCAGAAAGGAAAAAAGAAATTCACGCAAAAATTCTCTACGATTTGGCAGAAAAATTTGAATTTACCTATGTTATTGATTTGTATAAGCATATGCCTGTTGTTGACGCCCAATTTAGTAAGGTGTACAGAATGGGCGGTCATATGAATGCAATGGGATATAAATTGATGTCGGAATACGTTATGAGTTATATGGATTATATCATCCGTGAGAATTACGAAGATTTCAAACAAATAGCCTTTGTTGGCAAAGAAAACGACCTGCATAATGAACAGTATGTGTGGTAATAAAAAAAGACTTGATTTTTATATGCTACTTGTGTATAATAATAGAGCGTTTGGAGAAGTCGCGTAGTTGGTCGAGCGCGCACGATTGGAAATCGTGTAACCGTTAATCGCGGTTCGGGGGTTCGAATCCCCCCTTCTCCGCCAAAAAACGACAGGTTTAGACCTGTCGTTTTTTTATCCATTGCGAAAGCAATGGTATATCATCAACGATAGCAATACTATCGTTGTATTTCATCAGTCCGTCAGGACTGCATATCATCACACCTTTAGGTGTGTATCAAAACCGCTTTCGCAATGATGATATACAATTCCTACGGAATTGATGATATGCAAGACTTCGTCTTGATGATATACACGGCTTCGCCGTGATTCGTGCAAGAGTTCGAATTCATATTCAAAAATGCCGAAAACATCTTGCGCTTCATTCATTTAAACGGATTTTCGTAATGAATATTGAATGATGAAGTCGCTTCGCTGGTGAATAATTGATTTGAAGTTAAGCGACTGCTACGCCGTCGTCCAACCGAACGAAGTGAGGGCGCGTGACAAATTGACAACTGAGCCACAGAGGGAGCAAAAACAGGGACGGAAATGTATGCTGCGTTTGCGTAGCACGGTTGACTTTTTTAACAAAAGGCGGTATTGTTAAATCGGTACTTAGTCCAAATTCTAAAGTGAGATGTGCAACAGATGAAAAAACAGTTGATTGCGATTGGAGCATATATACTTGCCTTTATGATGTGCTTTTGTGCTTTGACGGGGTGCTCGAAAAACACTTCCACAAAAAATCAAGGTAAATTTAAAGCGGTTGAGCAGGTTGGGCAGGTTCCCAAATCATTTAAAAATATTGTCAAGAAGGATGCTTTTAAAGATGCTACTGCTTTTGATGACAGACTGTTAAAAACCGAAACAGATTACGATAGAAAAAAACGAACTGCAACCCATCGTGTTTGGATGATGGATTTGTATGGGAAAACGCTTGCCACATATACCTGCAGCACTGACGATGCCTACCATGTTAAAACCCTTACAGCCACAAAGGATGGCGGATTTTTATTTGTGCTTGGCTTTGTTGACTATGTGCACGAGCAAGGTAAGTGGGCGAGCGATGACGGATTTGCCTCCAGAGTTATCAAGTGCGATAAAAACGGAAAGGTACAGTTCGACACAGCGCTTGACCAAATCGAAGGAATGGCTTTAGAATACTGCTTTGAAAAAAACGGTAAGTTTTATTTCTTTGGGCAGACCCAAACGCCTGAAACAAAAACAAGAGGCGTCTATTCGCCAACCGATATTTATATGGTGATTATTGATAAGAATGGTTCGGTTTTGAAAAGCCAACTCATTGCAGGTTCGGATTTTGACGACCTACATGCAGCAGAAATATCCAATGATGATTTCATTTTATCCATTCAAACGCAATCCCGTGGCGGAGATTTCGAGGGTGCTACTTCTACCGGAATCCAGATTGATTGGGTTTTTACAGTGAACGATAATCTTGAGATAATCGACAAAGAGGAAAAATCGGGAAGAGAATTTTTTGACTGTCGAATCGGTCAAAAGAATGGAGCGGCAATCTTTAGAAGCGATTTATTATCCAAAGATTTTGATGCTGGTGACCCGACGGCTTTTATTGATTATGGCGATTTTTATCTGGTTGTATCGGAAAATGTTACAGGCGAATACGAGAATACACCTCATTCAATCAGTAGCATTTGGTATTATTCAGAATCGGTTTACTCGGCATATGACCGTAGTGGAAATCTGATATTTAGAGCATCTATTGATTCGACACCTGACTATGATGCATTGGCTAAAAAATTCAAATAATAGTAGGGGAGGCGTTTCGCCTCCCGTTTTTTTGAGGTATCCTGTTGTTATAAAGCAAAAAAAGCTACCCCAAAGGGTGTGCTTTTTGCTTTGGCGGAAAAAGGGATAATCTGCGCCGTTGCTTTTTCGATTTCACGCTTTTACAATTGAAAAAATATAAATTTATGATATAATCATTAAAGGATGAAGGAGGTTGTTACAATGACAAAAAATAAAAGATTTGAAAAGGTATATAGTCAAAGTATGGGCTCTGTGGAAATTTGGGTTGACAAAGAAACAGGAGTTAATTACTTATACCGCCAAAACGGATACGGCGGCGGAATGACCGTTTTGTTGGATAAAGACGGCAAACCGGTTGTAACTCCCGTTCTTCACAGTGGATTTTAATTTTTGGAGGTAAAATTATGAAACGTTCCGAAATTAACAAAGCATTAAAAGAATTAGAAGCAATGTGCGAAAAATATCATTGCTATCTGCCACCCTTTTGCCACTTCACACCTGAACAGTGGCAAAATATCGGTCACGAGTACGACGAGGTGCGTGACTGTATGCTGGGTTGGGATATAACCGACTACGGTATGGGAGATTTTGATAGGTTTGGTTTTTCTCTTATAACCATTCGCAACGGCAATCGTGCTATGGCAGATAAATATCCAAAGGTTTATGCAGAAAAGCTGCTTTATCTTAAAGAAGGTCAGTATGCTCCCAACCATTTTCATTGGTACAAAACCGAGGATATTATTAACCGCGGCGGCGGTAACGTGCTTATAAAGGTGTATAACAGTCTTGAAAATGAAGAAATAGACTATGACTCCGACGTAACCGTTCACACCGACGGACGCACCTATACCGTTCCTGCAGGAACACAAATCCGTCTGACACCGGGTGAAAGCATCCACGTACAGCAATTTTTATATCACGATTTTGCAGTGGAAGAGGGCACAGGCCCCGTACTGCTCGGTGAGGTAAGTCAGTGCAACGACGATAATACCGATAACCGCTTCAATCCACCCGTTGGGCGATTCCCCAAGATTGAAGAGGACGAGCCGCCATACCGTCTGTTGTGCAATGAATATCCGGAGGCAAAATGATGATAGACGTAGTGGCTTTAGGCGAATTGCTTATTGATTTTACAACTGTTTCTGCAGATAAAGACGGTTATCCCACAATGGCTGCTCACCCCGGTGGCGCACCTGCAAATTTTTTGGCAACCCTCAGCAAACTGGGTGCTAAAACCGCTTTGCTCGGCAAGGTGGGTGACGATACCTTTGGCAAGCTTTTAATTCAAACACTGCAAAATGCAGAGGTTTGCACCGACGGCTTGGTTGTGGCGCAGGACTTTTTTACCACCTTGGCATTCGTAACCCTTGACGAGAAGGGAAACAGGGAATTTGCCTTTGCAAGAAAACCGGGCGCAGATACACAAATAACCTTTGACGAATTGAATTTATCTTTGATTGACAAGGCAAAGGTCTTCCATTTCGGCACTCTGTCATTAACCAATCAGCCTGCCCGTGAGGCAACCTGCAAGGCGGTGGCATATGCAAAAGAGAAAGGCAAACTGATAACCTACGACCCCAATTTGCGTAAGCCCTTATGGAACAATTTGGATGAAGCCAAAGAGCAGCTGTTGTGGGGACTAAATCAGGCGGACGTGGTTAAAATCAGTGACGACGAGGTTGACTTTCTTTTTGGGTTAGACGCCGAAAAGGGAGCAGAGTATATATTGCAAAATTACGGCGTAAAGGTAGTATTCGTCACCTGCGGCGCCAAGGGATGCTACTATGCCAACGCTAAGGCAAAAGGATTCGTGCCTGCTTTAGAAGGCGTCAAGGCGATTGATACCACGGGAGCAGGGGATATTTTTGGCGGAAGTGCGGTGTGGAAACTGCTTAAAACGGAAAAAGCCCCCGAAATCCTTGACGAAAAGGATTTGCAGGAGACTGTTCGCTTTGCTTGCGGGGTTGCAGGTCTATCCACCACCCGAATGGGCGGAATATCATCAATACCCGATTACGAACAGATTATCAAGGTGCTTTAAGTAATGGATTTATACTCCTTTGCAGACATACCCATATGACGCTTGAAAACCTTGCAAAAATAACTTATATCATCATAACCGTTGTCCAGTGCGGCTTCGGTTATGTTTTTTTGTCCCCTTTTTATGTCGTGGCAAACGTTTTTTATACGCACGCCGTTAACGTATTCAATAGGACTTTGCCCCGTATACTCTTTAAAAACGCGACAGATATAGTTGGGTGTCAGTCCCGATTGCTCCGATAGTATATCCAAGGTTATGCGCTCGGTATAGTTGCGATCAATCCACATAACCATATCGGCTATGCGGTGGGATTGGCTGACGCTTTTGTCGGATTGTGAGGATTTGCTTACCCCTCCGCAACTGTAAAAGGCTTCGAAAAGACTGAAAAGGGCGCTCATAACCCCTAATTCGTAAAACTGAGAGCAATCTCTCATAACTTCAAAAAGCCGTACAGCTCTGTTGTAAAGAGGGGATTCGTTTGAGTGCAAAAAGGGTTCAACGGTAAGCTCAGAGGACATAATAGGGTTAATATAGGCCGACGAGCAACGCTCGTTGCCGTTTTTTACAAGCATATTCAGGTCGCAAACGATACAGTCATAGGTGCAGTCGGTAGGCTCGCCTCTGTGGAGATGGTTACAGTTAACCAAGGCAATATCACCCGCTTGCAGAACAAAGGGCTGATTGTTTATAAACAGCTCCAGCTGACCTGAATGAACGAATACAAGCTCTAATTCCTTGTGCCAATGCAAAGGCATAACGTATTGAGGATGATTGCTGTCAACCGAGTAGAGCTGAATGGGAAATCCGGGAACACCGCGTTGCTTGCGCTCGTTAAAACCGTTTTGCTTCATAAAATCACCTAAAAAGATAAAATAGGACAACTATAACCCAATAATATACAAGTATTATAATAAAAAAGATAGTATAATGCAATCAGAAATTGTAAATTGGAGGTATAGTTATGGCAAAAAACAGACTTATCGGCGATTATCCCGTTATCGGCATCCGTCCTACCATTGATGGTAGAAGAGGACCGCTTAAGGTGCGCGAATCATTGGAAGAGCAGACTATGGGGCTTGCCAAAAGAGCGGCAAAGCTTTTTACCGACAATCTTAAATATTCCAACGGCGAGCCTGTAAAGGTGGTTATCGCCGACACAACCATCGGTCGCGTGGCAGAGGCTACCGCCTGTGCCGACAAATTCCGCAAGGAAGGGGTAAATATTACCCTTACCGTAACACCCTGCTGGTGCTACGGTGCAGAAACTATGGATATGGATAAGGATACCATCAAGGCGGTCTGGGGCTTCAACGGCACCGAACGTCCGGGTGCAGTTTATCTTGCATCGGTGCTTGCAACCCACGCACAGAAGGGATTGCCTGCCTTTGGTATTTATGGCCACGAGGTTCAGGATATAGACGACGAGACTATACCTTGCGATGTTGAAGAAAAGCTTCTTCGTTTTGGCAGAGCCGCAATAGCAGTGGCTACTATGCGGGGCAAGTCTTATTTGCAGATTGGTTCTATCTGTATGGGTATCGGCGGTTCAATTATTGACTGCAATTTTATTGAGGATTATTTGGGTATGCGGGTTGAATCGGTTGACGAGGTGGAAATAATCCGCCGAATGACCGAGGGCATCTATGATAAAGCTGAGTACGATAAGGCTATGGCTTGGGTTAAGAAAAACTGTATTGAGGGCTTTGACAAGAATCCCGAGGATATGCAGCGCACCCGTGAACAAAAGGATGCCGATTGGGATTTTGTTGTTAAGATGATGATTATCATCAAGGATTTAATGAATGGCAACGATAAACTGCCTCAAGGTTGCGAGGAAGAGCGTGTAGGACACAACGCCATTGCCGCAGGCTTCCAAGGGCAGCGTCAGTGGACTGATTTTTATCCTAACTGTGACTTCCCCGAAGCAATGCTCAACACCTCTTTTGACTGGAACGGCACTCGTGAGCCCTACATAATTGCTACCGAAAACGACGTGCTTAACGGTATCGGTATGCTGTTTATGAAACTGCTGACCAACCGTGCTCAGATGTTTGCTGACGTGCGTACCTATTGGAGCGGTGACGCTGTAAAGCGTGTTACAGGCTACGATTTGCAGAGCAAAGCAAAGGAGTCGGACGGCATCATTCACCTTATCAATTCAGGTGCTTGCTGTCTTGACGCTAACGGCGAGGCAAAGGATAATCAGGGCAATGCTCTTATTAAGCCTTGGTACGAGGTTAACGAGGCTGACCAAAAGGCTATTATGGAAAATACTACCTGGAATTATGCCGATTTGGGCTATTTCCGTGGTGGCGGATATTCATCCCGCTTTGAAACTAAGGCAGAAATGCCTGCTACAATGATTCGTCTTAATTTGGTTAAGGGATTGGGACCCGTGCTGCAAATTGCAGAGGGTTGGACTGTTGAACTTCCTGCTGACGTATCCGACGCTCTTTGGAAGCGTACAGATTACACTTGGCCTTCCACTTGGTTTGCTCCCCGTTGCACAGGGCAGGGCGCATTTAAGAGCGCATACGACGTAATGAATAATTGGGGTGCCAATCACGGTGCAATCTCATACGGACATATCGGCGCCGACCTGATTACCCTTTGTTCAATGCTTCGCATACCCGTATGTATGCACAACGTTTCCGAAGATAAGATTTTCCGCCCTGCCGTTTGGAATGCTTTTGGTATGGATAAAGAGGGGCAGGATTATCGCGCTTGTCAGAATTTCGGACCCTGTTTTAAAAAGTGAGGTAAAATTATGAATATAAAACCTTTTAAAAGCGGCGAAAAAATTTGTTTTATCGGCGACAGTATCACTGCGGCAACCTATTGGATTGCTCATATTGCCGATTACTATTCGCAAAACACTGCCGAGCAGATTGAGCTTTACCCTTGCGGTATCGGCGGCGGTAATTGCGAGAGTGGATACAGATACTTTGCTGATCAGACTGCTCCTTGGCAGGCAAATACCGCCGTTATAAAGCTTGGTATGAACGATATCGGCAGGGGGTATTACGGCAAAAAGAATGACTTAGAAATGCAAAAAGAGCTTATGAATAAGTATAAAGACAATCTTTTAAAGCTCATTGACACCGTAAAAGCCGCCAATATTAACCGCATTATTTTGCTTGCGCCCACTCCTTATGATGAAATAAATGACTGCGAGGCAGAAAATTACGTTGGATGTATGGACGCACTGCGCGACTGCGCCAAGGTTATGGAAGAAATAGCAGATAACCAAAACCTTGAGTTTTACGATTTAGGCGGTCAGATGTTTGACTTGCTTAAAAAGGGATATGCTATCGGCAATAAGAACCCCCTTATCAACGGTGACAGAGTTCACCCGACTGAGTTGGGGCATTCGGTTATGGCGCGCCTTTTCCTTACCGCCCAAGGCTTTAAGGACCTTGCAGTAACTGCACAGGATATTGCCGAGGGCAAGGCAGCCTTGACCTTGAGTGAAAAAGCGCAGACCTTTTTTAATGTTTGCCGCGATATTCAAAACCGCTGGACTGCCGATTGGTTGGTGGCTGATTTTTCACCCGATAAGACTAAAGAGGGCAAATTAAAGTTTATTAAAGAGGAATATTTGCTTCATCCCGAAAAATACGGCAATTACAAGGTTTACGGCGCCTATTTCGTATCCTTGGCGCAAGGCTACGAGGATATGGTAATGGCTGAAGAGCAAAACAAAAAGGCACTTGTTAGCGCCCTGACGAATATGTTTAAGAGGTAATGTTATGAAGTATAAAGAACTAAGAGAACAAATTTGTGACGTGTGCCATAAAATGTGGCAATTAGGCTGGGTTGCCGCAAACGACGGTAACGTGTCCGTAAAGCTACCCGACGGCAACTTTATGGCAACCCCCACAGGCATCAGCAAAAGCTTTATCACCCCCGACAAGCTGGTTATCATCAACGATAAGGGTGAGGTTATATCGGGCAAAAAAGGCTACAAGCCCTCAAGCGAAATAAAGATGCATTTGCGTTGCTATGCCCAGCGTGATGATGTAGGTGCCGTTGTTCACGCTCATCCGCCTACAGCAACCGGCTATGCAGTGGCAGGCAAAAGCCTTGACCGCTATTCTATGATTGAAACGGTTATTGCTATCGGCTCAATTCCTCTTACTCCTTACGGCACACCTTCAACCGACGAGGTACCCGAGGCAATCACACCCTATCTTAAGGAGCACGACGTTATGCTGCTTCAAAATCACGGCGCGCTTACTGTAGGCGCAGACCTGATTACAGCATACTACCGTATGGAGACCTTGGAGCTTTTTGCAAAAATATCCCTTACCGCCCATTTACTTGGGGGCGAAAAGGAAATTGAGAAGCCTCAGATTGACAAATTGCTTTACCTGAGAGATAATTACTACAAGGTAACAGGAAAGCATCCCGGCTACAAGCACTATAACGAGGAGGAGTAATATGAGTGCCCCTAAACCACTGCCTTATATCAAGGCATTCGAGCAACTGGGTTTTGGTATGTTCGTTCATTTCGGACTTTATTCAAAACTTAATGCAGGTGAGTGGACCTTTGACTCCCATAAGCGCACGAAAGAAGAATACGAACCCTTAAAGGACTCTTTTTGTATCGACCGCGAGGCAATAAAGGATATTGTTCAAACCGCCAAAGAGGCAGGCTGTAAGTATATCACCTTTACCACGCGCCATCACGAAGGCTTCTCTCTTTACGACACAAAGGGGCTAAGCGATTGGGATATTATGCACACCCCTACAGGCAGAGATATTGTTAAGGAATACGTTGAGGAGTGCCGTAAGGCAGATATAGTTCCTTTTTTCTATCACACCACGCTTGATTGGTGGAACGATGATTTTGAGGGGGACTTTGAAAAGTATCTTGACTATCTTTACAAGAGCGTAGAGCTCCTTTGCACCGATTACGGAAAAATCGGCGGTATGTGGTTTGACGGCAACTGGTCAAAGCCCGACAACGATTGGAAAGAGGGCGAGCTGTACTCTATGATTCGCCGCAATCAGCCTGAGGCAATTATCGTTAACAACACGGGAATAGAGCATCGGGGTGAAACAGGTATTAGTGAGATTGACTCGGTTACCTATGAGCGCGGCTTACCTGCGCCTCTTAATCAAGAGGGCAGAGCAAAGTATGTTGCAGGTGAAATGTGCGAAACTCTGTGCGACCATTGGGGCGTAGCAGACGATATTAACTTCAAGCCTGTAAAACAGCTGATTGAGGAGCTGTGCGAATGCCGTAAGGTAGGTGCCAACTTCCTGCTTAATATCGGTCCTGACGGTGACGGCTACGTACCTCTGATGCAAAAGGCAACTATGCAGTGTATCGGCAGATGGATGGATATTTACGGCAAAGCGATTTATAATGGCAGGCCTTTCCTTTGCTACAATGACCGCCGTGAATTTATGCTCCGCGACGTTAAAGACGAGCATACCGCGTATCTCTTTATCCTTGACGGTGTGCAGTCGGGCGGCAGTGAGCACGTCGCTATTGTTGATGACAAGGATAAGACGGCTGTTTTTGACAATATGCCCTGCAGGGTTGAGTCAATCAAGTGGATGGATAACGGCGAGGATGCCCTTTATAAAGAGGAAGATGGCAAACTAACTGTTGCCGCCCAAAACTATGTATACGGAAAAAGTTACTGTGTTCGTGTTGCAGAGGTTAAACTTAAGTAAAAAAGGAGGGCAACCCCCTCCTTTTTTTACTTAAACCCTTGATTTAACAATTAAACAATGTATAATAAAGACAAATAAAAAAGGCGGTGAAGCGAGTGAAACAAGAGGATACCTATCGGCTTTTATCAAAGGTGCTTGAAATACTCAAAATGATGACCGAGGCAGGCGCCGAAATCTACCGTGTGGAAGAAAGCGCAAGCCGAATTTTTGCGGCATACGGTGTAAAAAACGCCGACGTTTATGCCACTACGTCTAACATAATTGTTTCGTTAGAATTGGATGATGGCACCATAAAAACTCACTCGCGCCGCATCGGTTCAATTGCTACCGATATTGAGCGAATCGACCGTCTTAACAGTCTTGTGCGCCGTATTTGTGAGCAAAAACTTGACACCCCACAAATAGACAAAGAGATTGAGTATATAAAAGGCACGCCTACCTATCCAACCATTGTAAATATACTTTTTTACGGTATTATTGCAGGTGCCTTTTACTTTTTCTTCGGCGGCAGAAATATCGTTGAGTTACTTTTTTCTGCAGTAATCGGCTTGATAACGGGTGTAATTACCGCCCTGCTTGGCAAGGCAAACACCAACAAATTTATGGTAAAGTTTTTGTGTTCGCTGACCGCTTGCTTGATTATTTTCACCCTTAAAAGCTTTAGTGTTGTTACCAGTGTTGACAACATAATTATCGCAAATATTATGACCTTAATCCCAGGCATCGGCCTTACCAATTCCTTGCGGGATTTGTTTGTGGGTGACAGTGTTTCAGGCATACTCAGATTGATTGAAGTAGCACTGCTTGCCCTTGCTATTGCTTGCGGATACATACTTACCACCTTTATTTTTGGGGGTGTGTTGTTATGAACTATGCGGATATGATTATACAGTCGGTAACTGCTCTTGTGGGCACCCTAGGATTTGGCTTTTTGTTTAATATAAGGGGCAAAAAGTTAGTGTTTGCCGCAGTTGGCGGTATGTTAGCCTGGATGCTCTTTTTAGTCCTTGAGCCTGTTGCCGAGAGTGAACCGCTTCGCTATCTGATTGTTTCTGCCTGCAGCACCACCTATGCAGAGGTGCTGGCAAGAATACTCAAAACCCCTGCAACCACCTTTAGTATAATAACCCTGATACCGTTGGTACCCGGCGGCGCTCTCTATCAGACTACCACTGCCGCTCTTGACCGAAACACCGAGGTATTTGTGCCAAAACTGATTTACACTATTGAGTTGGCAGTGGCACTGTCACTTGGTATAGTAATTGTCACCGCCATATTCAGACGGTTTGTTCATAAAAAAGTGTAAAAACAAAAACAACGCTTCATCAGAAGCGTTGTTTTTGTTAGATGTTAATTATTTTTTCGCCGTCAAAGATTAGCACGCCGTAGCCGCAACCAACCTTGCCGCCTTTAATTAAATGCTTTTTAAATGCCTTTTGCAAAGAGGTGTTTTCAGGCAGTTTTTTTGGCGGCAATTGGCTTTTGGCTGCAAAAACGCGCCAGCCGTCCTCAAAATTTTCTTGCTCATGGCTTGCAAAGACGTCAAAATCACCCATAAAGCTGACTATATTTGACTTGGGTGAGAGAATGCTTTTATACTCGGGGAAAAGGAGCCAGGAGTGGCAAATGCAAATCATTGGCTTACCGCCAAGCTCCTCCTTAAAGAATTCGTAAGCCTTGCGGTAAGAGTCAAGCCTTGCTTCCTTATCGAATGGTTCGGGCGCGCCGGGGATATGCACCGATTTAACGGCAATATCTTCGCTTTTAAAAAGTTCAATATCCCCAAAGGAATAGGGAGCGTCATAGTAATAATGGTTGTTTTCGTATTCAAGCCTGCCAAGCTTCAAAATATCGCAGGTAAAAAACTTGCGGTACCATTGGGCAACAAAGATGCCCCACACACCCTTAACGTCTTTGCACTCAATAGCCTTGTAGCGCAAATCGGTAAAGGTGTCCCAAAATATATCTTCGCCAATGCCTTTTTCGGCATAAAGACGGTGAGTGTATTTGGCGGTGTGGATTAAAAGCAGAGCCCACAAGGTATACACGTTAATGGCTGAAATATCGGCAAGGCTTTTTATCTGCTCTTCGACCTTATCGGCGTTAAATTCCTGAGTCTTGTAACAATCGGCAAGCTCCAAAAACTCCATACCATAGTTGCTTTGAACAATGCCGAAAGCACGCAGTAAATCTGCTTTTGCCTCGTCAGGAAAGATTGTTTTATCTAAAAACAGGTTGAAAAACTCTCTGTCCATATTTAACCTCCAAAATGCTTTGCAATAATATCTAAATCTGCGCGTTCTTCAGGGGTGCAATGGGGATAAAGCATATCGATTTCGTCGAAAACGAACTGCTTGTCAATGGCTTTTGGGGTAAGACCGTATTCCTTAGCCGCATTTTCGTAATACATCTTTTTAAGCAGGTCACGGTCAAAATCGATGCCAAAATACTTGTTGCCATAGATTTCGTGCTCGCCGCTTGTTTCATAGAAATTGCGGATTATGGTCCACTGGCGCACCATTTCGTCCCGTTGTTCGTCTTCATCCTCAAAATAATTGTTGTATGAGTCGGTGCCGTACTTAATTCTGTCGGCGTGTGCTTCAAGGAAGGGCTTCCACTCGCCAATATTTTTGCACATATTGCAGTATTGCTCCCAACCGGGAGTCATATCAAGGCGAGTGTTTTCGTAGCCGTCAAGAAAGCGTTTTGCCTGCTCGATATTATCACTGGTAAAGCCGTAGTGAGCCAAGGTGAGCTTAAGCTTGGGATGACGGCTCATTATGGTCATAATTTCCTCAAACATTTCGTTTTTGGTGGGCAAAGAACTGTCAACAAACCAACCACGGCTGATTTCGTGGTCGGTCATCAGGCTCAAATCCCAGAAGGTAGCAGGATCAGCGTTATGAAGAGTAACGGAAATCTGATTTTCTTCCAAAAAAGAGAAGGCAGGCTCAAAAACGTCGTCGGTAAGGGTAAGACCCGTTTCTTTTCTTGTGGTGGGCTTGCCCTCAAGCATTTTAAGGCCGTCAAAGCCTGCGGCAAAATAGCGCTCAAGCTGTTTTACAAAGTCTTGACTTTGAGCCTTTTTATCTAATTCAGGGTGGTGAATAAGACCTGCAAAAGCAAAAATCTTATCTTTAAAATAATCCTTAAAAAACAAACCCTTTGCCAACTGAGTAGGGCCTGCGCACTCTACAAAATGGGTAGGAAGACCGTGAAACAAGGCTTTTTCAACCTTGCCAACCTCAAAAAACTTTTCAAAAGCCTTGATTGAGTCGGGAATATTTGTGTCTTTATTAAAATGCACGTGACAGTCAAAAAACTTAAAATCATTTGAAAACATAATATGCACCTCTTATATGTTGAGCGGTTAAGATTATTATAACTTTATGCAATAAAAAAGTCTATATAAAAAAAGGACAAAAACCTTTAAATTAGTACGAACCTAAAACATATTTTTACTATTGATATTTAGGTGGAGTTTTTGGTATAATCATATTAACGAAGAAAAGGAGGATGAATATGTCCCAGGTGTTTTACAACAAACTTATGGATATAGATGCAGGACTGCTTCCATATGCAGAGGATTTGAACTTGCGCGACCGACTTTTTGCTGCCAAGAAGCAAGAATTAACCGAGGGCGTGGGAAGTCTTGCCGATTTCGCAAACGGTCATAATTATTTTGGTATTCATCCTACCGAAACAGGATGGGTTTACAGAGAATGGGCACCTGCCGCCGAAAGCATTTATTTTACCGGCGATTTTAACGGGTGGAATACACGCTCCCATCCTATGACACGTCTTGAAAACGGCGTGTTTGAGGTGCATATAAAGGGCAAAAACACACTCAAAAAAGGTCAAAAGGTGCAAACCATCGTGCTTACAGGCGGCAACGAGCTGCGCCGCATACCCCTTTATGCAACAAGGGTGGTGCAAGACCCCGATACGTATCTGTGGTGCGCCGAAATTGACGATACCCTTGAAGAATTTAAGTGGAGCGACGATGGCTTTGCTCCCACAGAGCCCCTTTTTATATACGAATGCCATATAGGTATGGCGCAGGAAGAGGGTAAAATCGGCTCTTACCGTGAATTCAGACAAAATATTTTGCCTCGCATAAAAAAGCAGGGCTATAATACTATACAGATTATGGCTATAATGGAGCATCCCTATTACGCTTCATTTGGTTATCAGGTGTCTAATTTCTTTGCGGCATCCTCACGCTACGGTGATAGTAAGGAGCTTAAAAGGCTTATCAATGCAGCACACAAAATGGGCATAGCCGTACTTCTTGACGTGGTGCATTCCCATGCCGTCAACAACACTAACGAGGGTATAAATGAATTTGACGGCACCCAGTATCAGTTCTTTCATCAGGGTGAGAGGGGTAACCACTCCGCTTGGGGCACCAAGCTTTTCAACTACGGCAAAAACGAGGTTTTGCACTTTTTACTGTCAAACCTTAAGTTTTGGATGGAGGTTTTCCATTTTGACGGCTTCCGTTTTGACGGCGTAACCTCTATGCTTTATCACGACCACGGTCTTGGCAGTGCCTTTACCGATTACAGTATGTATTTTTCTCTTAACACCGATACAGAGGCAGTTACCTATCTTCAGCTTGCCAATGAGCTTATACATTCGGTCAACCCCAACGCTATAACGGTGGCAGAGGATATGTCGGGTATGCCGGGTATGTGTCTGCCTATTTCTTACGGCGGAATTGGCTTTGATTACCGACTTTCTATGGGTGTGCCTGATTTTTGGATAAAGACCATCAAGGAATATTCCGATGATCAGTGGGATATGCTTAAACTTTGGTACGAGCTTACCCAACGCCGACCAAGAGAAAAGAATATTGGGTATTGCGAATCTCACGACCAAGCCCTTGTGGGTGACAAAACCATTATGTTCAGATTGTGCGACGCCGATATGTATACCCATATGAGCAAGCTTTTCGGCAACGCTACTATTGACCGCGGAATTGCCCTGCACAAGATGATAAGGCTAATCACTGCCTCTTTGGCAGGTGAGGGCTATCTTAACTTTATGGGCAACGAGTTTGGCCATCCCGAGTGGATAGATTTTCCCCGTGAGGGCAACGGCTGGAGCTATCACTATTGCCGACGTCAGTGGCATCTGGCAGACGACGAACTGCTTCGCTACGGTCAACTGAACGAATTTGATAAGGCAATGGTAAAACTGCTTAAAAAGGACGGCTTGCTCTCAAAACAGGGCGAAAACCGTTGGGTGCATCAAGAGGATAAGCTGATAATTTTCACCAAAGGAGAATACGTCTTTATCTTCAATTTTCATCCCGCGCACTCCTTTGACGGATATTTCATCCCCGTTGGACTCAAGGGCACCTACAAGGTGGTGCTTTCCTCCGATGACGAGCGCTTCGGCGGATTTTCTCGGGTTGATACAAGCGTGAAATATAAAACCCAAACCACCCCGGACGGATGGATTGGATTTAAGTGCTATCTGCCAAGCCGCACTGCAATCGTGCTTAAAAAGATATAAAAAACAAGCGTCTGCTCAAGCAGATGCTTGTTTTTTAATGGGTTGCGTTGCAGATTAGTTGTCGTTTTTTGTTAGCGTCAAAAGCTCGTTGATTACCTCGTCAAGCAGCGGCAAATACTTGCTGTCAATTCGGTTGATGCTATCCAATCGGGTGCGGTCATCATCACGCTCTGTTCCGAACAACACATAGTCGGCAGACAATCCTAACAGCGTGCATATCTTAACAAGCATTTTTACTGATATACCTGTTCTGCCTCTTTCTAACTCTGCCAAATAGGAAACGCTGACATCCAACTCTTCTGCAAATTTTTCTCGGGTATAGCCTTGGTTTTCACGCGCATTTCTGATTCGTGTATGCAACACTATCACCTCAACATATAGTATGACTGATACCGAGCCAAAAAAACATAAACTAATACTATATAAAAAAGCACTTGCATTACAGAGAGTTGTGTGTTATTATAATGAAAATGTGTAAAAAATCTATGTGCCCCTTGCAAAAGATATACACCTTAGCGCCGAAAAATGATGGTTGGCGGCTTAGTTGCCCTGTTAACTGTTGGGTTGATGTTTGGAGCAAGCAAAACTAAAGGCACCGAAACAGAAGAAAAAAACAGGTGACAATGGCAATGAATAATGTTGAATCAATGGAAATGTTTATCATCCCCGCGCTGATGATTATAGTCGGTTTTATACTTTTGGCTATATTTATGACCTTAAATGAAATAAGGGCAGAATTCAGGCATATAAACATTGAAATCGGCCGTAATCACGGAAGAGAGAAAAAGCATTGGAAAAAGCGTAAACGCCGTTTGATTTTATCTTTAATTTTTCCCTTTATTAAATATTAAAAATACACGGTTGAGATTAAATCTCAACCGTGTTGTTTATTTTATTACCTCTTTAATATACTTAAGCCACTGAGCTGTGATTTTATCAAGAGTAAGCTCATCGGCAAGCTTTAGGGCGTTTTGAGCCATTTTTTTGCGAAGCTCACCGTCACTTGCCATTTTTTCCATAGCAGATGCAAGAGCCTCGGTATCGTTGCAGTCAACAAGTAAGCCGTTTTCTTCGGGAATAACCAGGTCGGTAGCGCCTGAAACGGCGGTGGATATGACGGGCAGACCCACGCACATAGCCTCAATCAAGGCGTTAGGCATACCCTCGTAATCGGATGAAAGCACAAAAAATTCCGCATCTTTTATATGATTGGGCACGTCTTTGATTCCGCCTGGCAGTTCAACCGACTGACCAAGCCCCAACTCCGCAATTTTTTGCTCCAAATTGGGACGGTATACCCCCTCGCCGTATACGGTAAGGCGATAATCGGGATGATTTTGCGAGAATTTGTAAAAAGCCTCAAGCATCATATCCTGATTTTTTTGACGCATAAGACGGGCAACCGATACCATTCTTTTGGATTTTTGAGCGGTCAGACCAATGCCTGTGGCATCACCCAAATCAATGGGGTTATAGATAACAGTGGAATTTTGCTGAACTTTTTTGCTAAAATAGGCTTGGTTTGCCTTAGTCTGAAGCACAACTCCGTCAGCAAAGCGATACAAAAAGTCGCGGGCAAAACGCACAAGCTTGTTGGACGGTACGTGCCTTGGGTCATTGCGGTCGGCAACGATAAGGGGAGTTTTAAGGCCGAAAAGGCTAACGATTGCAATCATATTAAATTGGGCAAGGAAGGATATAACAACATCAAAGTTGTTGTTTTTTACATATTTGCGTTTAAAAATCAGATGGCTTAAAATGTTGTTTTTGCCCATCTCTTTTTCTTCTGATGTTATTTTTATTCTTGGGTCAATATCAAACCATACCTCGCGGTCATAGTGTAACAAAATTTCAACTTCGTGACCTTGACGGACAAGTTCGTTTGATAGCACCGACACAACCCGTTCGCCGCCACCGTGTCCAAGTGCACTTAGAGTAAATAAAATCTTCACTTTTATCATCCTATTCTGTGATTTGAGTATATTTTAGCATATTGAAAATATAATTGCAATAAACAAAAAAGCCTATCCTATTGCAAGGATAGGTAACAGGCTAAAATCTGCCTTTAAAATCTGTTCTGTATTCGGGAAAGCAATCAAGAAAATAATCGCACTCATCACAGCAACATTCATATTCGGGATGGTCGCCGTTGCCTAAACACAACTCCCCTTGTGGTGACGGAGTCAGTGGAGTGCCTGTTACATCATCAATAATTACTTTGCTCATAAAATCACCTCGCAATTAAAAAAGCACGCCCGAAGGCGTGCCGAAAAAGTGCTTCCCTCGGTTAGATTACCACATCACACCGATAAATCTGCATAAGGAGACAGAGAGAACACCTTTTGCCAAGGTATTATCTCCTATGCAGAATATCATTATTAAAATGTGATGTGGTAACTACATTCTACCACAACTAAACACAAAAGTAAAGCCAATAATTAAAAGAGTTTTCAAAGCGACTTTGTAGGGGATGGCGCTCGCGACATCCCGTAAAAAAGCCCTATCCTTGTTTTTTCAAGGATAGGGTGATTTTAATTAAATATTTGGCTTGTTTTCTGCAAAGTCCGTAGAAGCTTTTTTAGATGCAAAAATAATGGGCAGTATATTTTTTAAACCGAATAAGAACATTGCACCGTAAAGGGCGAAATTAGACAAGTTTTGAGCGATTGATGGCAAAAGGAGAAACCAAATTTTATTCTCTATGTAATATTTAGCAGAAAAAGACCAAACGACAATTGCGCATAAGGTGACAAGCAACTGAATAGCTGCAGCTATTGTCAAATAAAATTTGTTATTAAAGCCTTTCAAAGCGTCAACAGCAGCCAAAATAAATAATATACCCACAACGAAACTGATAACTGTACCAAAAGAGAAGACAAGTTTAACATCGTCGTTTTGGAAATAGAGAGGCAAGGTTAAAAAAGGTTTAAATCCTATTAAGCCAAAAAGTATGGGAAGCATAAAACTTTCTTTAGTTTCGCCACGGAATTTAATAATGTAAATTAACCAAAGTGCGTGAGGTGCAAAATTAAAGATAACGGAAAAAATATCAGTTATATGAAATCTGGGATATATGGTGCCTTGAAAAGAGTTTAAACCCAAAAAATACTTACTGAGGGTTAAAATTACAAACACTAAAGAAACGAGTGAAAGCCCAAAAATAGTCTTTTTAAATTGCATCTCTTTTGTTTGATTGACCTGATTCATATCAATCACTCCTTTTTAAGTATTATATACTTTTAAGCATTTTTTGTCAAATGAGTAGGGGATGGCGCTCGCGACATCCCGTAAAAAAAGACGGAGGAACTTCCTCCGTCTTAAAGGTATCAATTTATATCGGTGAATCTGCCTTTTCTTGTTTGGCAGACAGAATTTTACCCGTCTTGGCATCAATGTCATACTCAAATTCAAATCCACCCGATTTAAACTCTATCTCATAGGATATTTCTTTGTAATCCCTGTCCAGTTCGATTTCAAAATCGCGGATTGGTCGGTTGGTCATCTTTGCGTGTTCAAGAGCAATCGTCTTTGCCTGCTCTTTGGTTATAAGAGCTTCAGATGACTGCGGAGCAGAATTGTGGTCGTGACTATGGGAGCGAGTCTGACCGCACCCCACCATTACCGCCATAAGCAAAAGGGCAGTCACAAGAGCCAACAGCTTTTTCATATTTATCACTCCTTAGCCTATGTAGTTTATGTTGCCACTTAGTTAAATACTCGTGGTTTCAACAAAAATGGGGGTTGGTTGCCCAACCCCCGCCGTAATTATGTTATTACTTAAAATATCTTTCAAGGAGTCCCTCAAATGCTTTGCCGTGACGAGCCTCATCACGTGCCATCTCATGAACGGTGTCGTGGATAGCGTCAAGACCAAGCTCCTTAGCAAGCTTTGCAAGCTCAAACTTACCTGCGGTTGCGCCGTTTTCAGCGTCTACGCGCATTGCAAGGTTCTTTTTGGTTGAATCGGTAACAACTTCGCCCAAAAGCTCGGCAAACTTTGCTGCGTGCTCTGCCTCTTCATAAGCGGCTTTTTCCCAATAAAGACCGATTTCGGGATAACCCTCGCGGTGAGCAACTCTTGCCATTGCAAGATACATACCAACCTCGGTGCATTCGCCGTTGAAATTCTCGCGAAGGCCCTCGATAATGCGCATATCAACGCCCTGTGCAACGCCTACAACGTGCTCGGCAGCCCAAGTCTTTTCGCCGCTTTGCTCGGCAAACTTCTCGGCAGGAGCCTTGCAGATGGGGCAAGCTTCGGGAGCAGAGTCACCCTCGTGAACATAACCGCAGATTTGGCAAACGTACTTTTTCATAATAAAATCCTCCAAAAATTAAATTAAAATTTATAATTAAGCAATAGCTTAGTTAACTTATTTACAACCGCTGCACACCCCTGAAAAGAGCACCGAGTAGCCCTCTACCGAATGGCTGCACCCGTCGGGTACAGAGATTGCCACGGGAATATCCACGTCAACAACACGCTGACAGGCTTTGCAAAACAGGTGGTTGTGTGGATGAACGTATCCGTCAAAGTGAACCACGCCCTTTTCGTCGGTGATGGTCAGCGCCTTGCCGCTTTCGGCAAGCTGCGACAGGTTGCGGTAAACGGTGGAAAGACTGATGTCGGGAATTTCGGTGCGCACAATGTCGTACACCTCTGACGCGACGGGATGGGTGCGAACGCTTCGCAGTGCGGAGTAGACCGCCTCTCGTTGTTTAGAGTATTTTTGAGCACGCATTTTGCACACCTACTTGACAATCTTAATAACGATAATCATTATCGTTATTGTAATAATAACAGATAAAACCGTGCTTGTCAATAGTTTTTTAAAAATAATTTTAAAATGTTTTTTTGTTCGTAGGGAAGGGGTTTATCCGTTCCGTTTTTTACTAAAAGGCAACAAAAAAAGGATGCATATGCATCCTTTTATACGTCGTCGTGATTTAAAAATTTATCAACAAAATACCGTGGTCTTGATTTGCTTTCAATATAGGTTTTGCCAACGTATTGACCAACAACGCCGATTGAGAAAAGCTGAACACCGCCCAAAAACCAAATGGACGCCATTAGCGAAGGCCAACCGGGAGAGGTGTTGCCGAGAAAATATGACACCATAATATATATAAAAGCAATTACGGCGCACAGGGTAATAACACCGCCCAAAAAGGCGATAATGGTCAACGGCTTTGTGCTGAAAGAAGATATACCCTCCCAAGCAAAAGAAAGCATCTTTTTAAAGGGATATTTGCTTTCGCCTGCGACCCGTTTGCCACGGGAGTAATAAACCGTCTCGCTTTTTAGATTCATAAGGGGTACGATTCCGCGCAAGAACACGTTGCGCTCCTTATATTCAAGCAACTGCTCAACGGCGCGCTTTGACATAAGGCGGAAATCGGCGTGATTATAGACTGTTTTTGCACCAAGCAGATTCATAGTTTTGTAAAAGCCCTGAGCAGTTTTGCGCTTAAACAACGAGTCGTTTTTACGCTCACTTCTTACGCCGTAGACTACGTCTGCACCGTTGATATAGCAGTCTACCATTTTTTCAATGGCGGCAACGTCGTCCTGCAAATCGGCGTCGATAGAAACGGTTAGGTCGCAAATTTTTACCGCCGCTTCCAGTCCTGCAAGCAATGCGTTTTGATGACCTACGTTACCTGCAAGGCAAAGTCCGTAAACGTATTTATTCTCTTTATGAGCATTTTCAATAACCTGCCAGGTGTTGTCCCGACTGCCGTCGTTAACAAGCAAAAAGCCGCTGTTTTCGGCAATTTTGCCACCTTTAATCATACCCTCAACCACTTGGGTCAGAGCAGGTATTGTAAGAGGCAAAACCTCTTGCTCATTAAAGCAGGGCACAACAATCATCAAACGGTTCATACAATCATCCTATTTCTGCACTGTCGTTATTTTCTGCGGATTCAACCCTTTTGCTACCGCTGAACACATATATCATAACCACAATGTATACTGCAAATCCAAGATATGACAAATCAAAGTGACCGCCGCCGTGAATTGCAAAATCAAAGCCGCCGAGTTTTATAATTGCAGGGGCTAAGAAGCTGTCAACACAGAAGAAGGCGGCGCTTAGTCCGTAAGCGTAAAACAAAACGGGAGTACGGGGACCTGACGCACCTGCAAGAATTTTGCCGCTTGCATAGAAGAATAGCAGAAGCAAAGCCATGGTGGCAATGTCAAAAACAGTGTCGGTTACGGTAACCTCGCCCGTGTAACCCATAAAGGTAACTATCAGTCGGGTAAGACCGTATATAACGCTTACTATCGTCAGGGGTGGGGCAATTTTGCCGTCTGTAAAGCAGGCAACACCGTGCAGAACTATAACTGCAGCAGTGGCAAAAGACATAATTGCCAAAGCAAAATAACCCGAATGGGTGGCGGTAATTATTTGACCAACACCTGAAACGGCAAGGCAAACGGTTGCAAAAAAGGAGGCAATGCCCAAAGCCTTGCTTTTAACGGGCATTACAATTTGCTCAGGTCGTGACAACCATACAACAAGAAGCAGAACGGGAATAAGAAGAAGGCACAGGGCAGTGATAAGACTGCCTACGTAACCGAAATCGTCCCTATAGAAGCCTGTTACAGTGTCAATCATATAAAACTGCTGCAAAACCCGTGCAGTCAAAAGCACAGGCGCGCATAAAAAGAAAAGTGTAAATAGCAGTGGACGCTTCATACTGTCACTCCGTAAAAATAAAATCAGCGGTCAGCAAGCTCAATATAGGGTTGCTCTTTCCACACAGCCTTGTAAGCGGGACGCATAATCTTGCCGCCTGTGGTAATTTCTTCAAGACGGTGAGCGCACCAACCCGAAATACGAGCAGTAGCAAAAATTGGGGTCAACAAATCCTCGGGTACACCAAGTGCGGTGTAAACAAGACCTGAGTAAAGGTCTACGTTGGCGCACATAGCCTTGCTGATACCCTTGTATTCAGCCATAAGCTCAGGAGTAAGCTTTTCAATAATGTTAAGCAGACAGAACTCGTTGTAAAGGTTGCCCTCTTGAGCGAGGTCCTGAGCCATCTTTTTGATTTGAACGGCACGGGGGTCGCTAAGGGTGTATATAGCGTGACCCATACCGTAAATAAGGCCTGAGTTATCGTTAGCCTCTTTTTTGATGATTTTAATCAGATAATCCTTAACCTGACCCTCGTCGTTAATGTTGTCAACGTGACTTTTAATGTCGTGCACCATTTCCATAACCTTGATATTGGCGCCGCCGTGCTTTGGTCCCTTAAGAGAACTGATAGCGGCAGACAGGGTGCCGTATGTATCGGTGCCTGAGGAAGAAAGCACACGGGTGGTAAAGGTTGAGTTGTTACCGCCGCCGTGGTCAGCGTGAAGCATCAGGCAACGGTCAAGCAGCATGGCCTCTTTTTCAGAAAAAGCGCGGTCTGGACGGATGGAAGAAAGTATGCACTCGGCAGTTGAGTGATTGGGGTCAATGGGATGGAAAAACATACTCTTTCCGTCATAGTAGCGACGCTTTACCTGATAGGCATAGCTCATAATAACAGGCAGCTTTGCAATAAGACCGATGCACTGGCTAAGAACGTTCTCAAAGCTTGTGTTGTCGGGGTCGGCATCGTATGAATAAAGAGCCAAAACCGAGCGTGAAAGCTTGTTCATAATATTCTTAGAGGGTGCTTTGATAATCATATCCTCAGCAAAGTATTGAGGAAGCTCGCGGGCATCGGCAAGAACGCCCCTAAACCAATCAAGCTTTTCCTTACTGGGCAGGTCGCCGAAAAGAAGCAACCAGGTAACCTCTTCAAAGCCAAAGCGATTGTCACGGTCACAGCCTGCAATAATATCTTCAATACTTATGCCGCGATAGTTCAGCTTACCTGCAACGGGAATACGCTCACCGTCGTCAATAACGTAGCCGCGAACGTTACAAATGCTGGTAAGACCTGCCATAACGCCTGTGCCGTCTTCGTTACGAAGACCGCGCTTAACGTGGTATTTTTCATAATCGGAAGGTTTTATGCGGTTATTTTTCTTAAATTCTTCGCATAAACTAGACAAGGTATCAAAGGGAATCATAACAAATATCTCCTTTCCCCCATAATACGTATAATGAATAGTTAATTTTAGCACACAGGTAAGCCAAAGTCAAGCGTTTGAAAGGAAGGTTGTAATGAAATATTACGGGACCAAAAGAATATATGCCGTTATGATTGGTATTATGTTGGCAATAATGGTGGTAGTGCCCGCCTTTGCAATAAAGCCTGCTCCAAAAGAGGACAACGCTCCCGTTACAGATGGCAGTTTTCCTAAGGGAGAGCATTTTAAGATATACATAACCCAAACGGACAAGGTTGAAAAGGTGTCCGCTTTTGATTATATAGTAGGGGTTGTGTCTGCCGAGATGGGTGCAGATGCACCAACAGAAGCCCTAAAGGCTCAAACGGTGGCAAGCTATACCTACGCCCATTTCCGTAAAATTGAAAACGGCGACCAAAAGTACGATATAACCGATAATCCCCAAACCGACCAGAAATATTTAAGCCGCGCCCAGCTTAAAGAAACGTGGGAGGACAGTTATGATGCCAATATCAAAAAGGTGGAAGCGGCGGTCAAACAGGCGGCAGGCTATATGCTCACCGACAAGGAGGGCAAGCCTATCCTTGCGGCATACCACGCACTGTCGGGAGGGCGTACTGAGTCGGCGCAGATTATGTGGGGGCAGGATTACAGTTATTTGCAGCCTGTGGAAAGCATAGGTGATTTGCTGTCACCTGATTATCTGTCGGTGCGCAAATTTACTATTGCCGAGCTGCAAGAAAAATTAAAGCCCTCCGTGGAATTGACAGGCGAGCCTAAAAATTGGATTGCCGACGTCAGTTGTACCGAGTCGGGTACTGTAACGGCAATAAATATGAGCGGTGTGTCGGTCAGCGGAGAGCAAATCCGCACTCTGTTGGGGCTTCGCAGTGCTTGTTTCGAGGCATCCTTTGCCGATGATACCTTTACCTTTAACGTAAAAGGATGGGGTCACGGCGTGGGTATGAGTCAGTACGGCGCCTGCTATCTTGCGCGGACGGGCAGCACTTTTATCGAGATTTTAAGCCACTACTACACCGACTGCAATATGAAAAAGGTATAAAAACTGCCGACGGTGCTTTTTAGTGCCGTCGGCAATGTGATTATTGGTCCTGTAATAAATCTTTAATATCAATATTAAAACACTTTGAAAAGGCTAAAAGTTCAATATCTGTAACAAATCGCTTGCCACATTCAATGCGCTGAACGGCGTTTTTGTCAATATCAATTCCTGCCAATTGCAACCTGTCGGCAAGTTGTCGCTGAGACAACTTCAGAGCGGTTCGATATTTGGTTATATTCTTTCCGCAAATGTTATTTAACCCATCAGAACTTTTGTTAGTAAACATAGACACCTCGTATATTTTTATATCGGGCACTTGCATTTATTAAAATTATATGGTATAATGTGCAACGGATTGACATTCACGAAATGTCAAAAAGGAGGAATTTTTATGAAGAAAGCTTGTAAAATGTTAGCCTTTATGCTGGCTTTCATTATGATGTCTACTGCTTTGCCTGTTGCAGAACTTTCTGCATTTGCGGCAGAGCCCGCTAAAATGACAGAGGCTTGGGCTCCCTCTGTTTTGGATGCTGCCGATTGGAACGGCGCTACCGAAAAAATAACCAACGGCGTTTTTGCTCTGACAGGTACACAAAGTCAGTTCACAATCTGGACTAACCAAAGCTTTAACGTGGATGACGGCTTTACCTTTAAAGGCACCCTTAAAATGAGTAACGGCTTTAACAACTGCTACGGCGAATGGTGCTCGGCATATATCGGCACGGCATCTGAAAATCTTGAACTTCGCATCCGTAACGATTACAGGGAATCGGATGTACCCGGAAAAGATATGACCTATACAGCCTATCTGTTATATAATGGCACAGAACTTGCAAGTTATGACCTTAACACTTCTTGCAACGGAGTATATGAGGTTAAATATAAGGATGGCAAGGTGACTGTAAAGCTTGCCGATGCAGAAATAAACTGGACACTTGCCAACAGAAGCAAATCTACTGCTGTTACACTTGCAAATGCAGATTTTTCAAATGCTCAGATTGGCTTAAAACTTGCAGGTAACTGGGGTCCTGAGAATGGCAGAAAGTGGTCTGCAATTTCACTGGCACCTGTTATTGCTATCCCTGCTCTTACAGGCACAGGTGTTGAATTTGGTCCTCACAATCCCCCCGTTGCTGCTGATTGGACGGCAAATAACGTTTCTGCTACAAAATATACCTATGACAGCGGAAATCCCACGGGTAACGTTGTAATAAAAGCCGCCAACAACGAAGGTGACGCTACCCTTACTTATAAGGATAAATTCAATCTGACCGAGGGCTTCGCCCTTAATTACTGTGCCAACAGTGAACTTATGTCTAATAACTATGTGGTAGGAAGAATTTATCACGGCGTAAAGGTCGGAAATATTACCGCGGGTATCGTTATTAGTACCTGTAATGATGATTATGTGTACGGCAAAGACAATTGTTTGCGACTTGTAATAAAAGTTGACGGTGAAACTGTTGCAGAAAGCAATTGTTTGGTTGATGAACGTTTTGGCGGAGTGTGGAACAATGAAAAATCAAACGTTGAAAATATTGCTTTGTTTTTGCGTGAGTATGCAGTTGTTGTTAAACTGGTGTACAGCCTTGTATACAATCCCGAAACCGATACTTTAAGCTTTTCAACCGGTGGCACAACTGCTACTGTATCTAATATAGGCGATAAGCTTAAGCTTGACGAATCCACTCTTTCATTTGTAAGCAACAACTCCTGGAATATTTCAGTAAGATATTTTTTCTTTAATTTGTTGGGTGACTACACATCAGAGAAACCCACTGCTCCCGCAAAACCTGCATTGCCCGACACAAGCGATACTCCCGTTGTCCCCGATAAACCTGTTATGCCTGACACACCTGTTCCCGTAGTTCCCGAAAATCCCGAGGAGCCGGATGTTTACGGCGAGGATTTGAATCAACTTTGGCAGCCTGAGGGCTTTAATGCAACCGATTGGCAGGGCAATACCGATAATATTGACAAAGACGGATATTTTGGTATTGGCAATTCAAAAGATACCGTAAACATATGGTCAAACAGTAATTATAATTTGTCGGAAGGCTTTTGTGTTGGCGCACGTCTTAATATGGACAACACATATAGCAATTATTTGGGTGAATGGTGCTCTATCCATATCGGAACAAAGGCAAACAACCTTGAATTCCGTATTAGAAATGACGACTATACTCCTGATAACTCCATTAAAGACAAAACCTACTCTGCCTATTTATACTACAACGGCAACTGTATTGCATATTGCGATATGTATACTATGGTCAATAATTTCTATTCAATCACATACAAGAATGGAAAAGTATCTGTTGATGAATTCGGCACAACATTGATATGGACTCTTGCGGATGGCTCTAAGGTAAAAGAAATAGCCATAAGCAAAAACTACTTTGCCAACGCAAAAATAGGCTTTACACTTCAGGGTAACTGGAGTGATGCTAAGAGCAGAAGCTGGAATAATTTTTTACTTTCTCCTGTTGCAAACGGAGATAAGTGCGGTGACAATGCTACCTGGAGCTATGACAGCACCAACAAAACTCTATATATTAACGGTACAGGAGAACTTTATGACGGATACGGTTATGCATATGAATATATGCACACACCGTGGGATTCGATAAAAGAAGATATTAAGAAGATTATTATTGCTGATGGCATAACCTATATCGGTAAATATAATTTTGCTAACTGTACCGCTTTAACAAGTGTTGAAATGGCAGATAGTGTAGCAAGCATAGGTCAGTGTGCATTTTATGAATGTGCCGCATTAAAAGATGTGACATTATCGGATAACCTTTCAGAAATAAGCCAGTCAACATTTTATAAGTGCACGTCTCTTGAATATATTAAAATTCCGTCAAGCGTTACATATATAGGTATGAATGCTTTCGGCAATTGCACCTCGCTTAAAAAGGCTGATATTGGTGACGGTGTTCAAAAGATAGATAAATCTTGCTTCTTGTACTGCGAAGCACTTGAAGAAGTGACCTTGCCTGCAAGTTTGACCGAAGTAGAAATAGTGGCTTTCTATCCTTGCCCTGTTAAAAACGTTTATTACAGAGGCACTGAAGCAGACAAGAATAACATCCAATTCTACGGATACAACCAGCCGATTTTAGATGCAACCTGGCATTACAACAGTTGCTACGGTGCGGCAGAGCATACCTACGATGCTGTTCTTGACCCCGAATGTAACGTTTGCGGTGACATTCGCCAAACCGATTATACAGGCTGGTTGCTTGAGGGCAACGTTTGGTATTATTATCAAAACGGCGCAAAGGCAACGGGCTGGTTGCAGGTAGGCTACTCTTGGTACTATTTCAATGAAAACGGTGCTATGCAGACCGGATGGCTGCTTGACGGCTCTACTTGGTATTTCTTCGCCGACGGTGGCAATATGCTGACAGGTTGGCAATATATCGGCTCAAATTGGTACTACTTTAATGAGTATGGCGCAATGCTGACTGGCTGGCAGTTAATCAACTATAACTGGTACTATTTTGCTGATGGCGGTAATATGGTTACAGGTTGGCAGCTTGTCGATGGCACCTGGTACTATTTTAACGCAGGCGGCAATATGGCAACAGGTTGGTTGCAGTCGGGTAGCACTTGGTATTATCTTGCTGACGGCGGTAATATGGTAACAGGCTGGCAGCTTATCGGCGGCACCTGGTACTATTTCAACGCAGGCGGTAATATGGCAACAGGTTGGTTGCTTCTTGGCTCTACTTGGTATTATCTTGCCGACGGCGGTAATATGGTAACGGGCTGGCAGTTGCTTGGTGGCACCTGGTATTACTTTGCCGATGGCGGTAATATGCTGACAGATTGGCAGCTTATCGGCGGCAATTGGTACTACTTTAACGAAGGCGGCGCCTGGGTAGCATAAATATAAATAAAACAACACCGCCGAGCTTTAGCACTTCGCTATTGCTCGGCGGTTGATTTTATTGAAAATTTACTACACCCATTACTACACCCATTTTTTATTTTTTCTCCTTATGTCGCAGTTATTAATCTGGCAAGCTCCCTCGCGGTGCTCGGTCGGACGAAAGTCGCAACAGTCCACCGGACTATTGCTCTGTCGCTCCTTACCTCACGCTGTTCGGTGTTCGCTCCCTTTCTAGTTCAGCGTAGCAGTCGCAAAGGCGCGATAGCCTTTGCGAACTGTGAAGTCTCGAGCAAAGATGCTTTTTCGCAACTGCTCGGAGCAGTCGAAAAAGCAACGGCGCAGAGTACCCCTCTTTCTCCGCCACAAACTCCTTGTGGCGCAGATGACAATCTGGCAAGCTCCCTCGCGGTGCTCAGTCGGACGAAAGTCGCAACAGTCCACCGGACTATTGCTCTGTCGCGCGTTACCTCGCTTTGCTCGGCACACGCTCCCTTTCTAGTTCAAATCCCTCTCGATAAATACAAAAACCACCCTATTGGGTGGTTTTTGTATTTGGCGGAGAAAGAGGGATTTGAACCCTCGCGCCGATTTTCACCGACCTACTCCCTTAGCAGGGGAGCCCCTTCACCACTTGGGTATTTCTCCAAAAATATTAAGCGGAGCAACGATGTTTCATCACTCACTCCGCTATTATATCAGTATTTTACCGAAATGTCAACTGTCAAATGCTTAAAATCAACCCATATTTTTAAAAAGATTTGGGTCTGCCTTTAATTGGGCAAAAGAGGGGTTTATCTTATCTTTTTCGCTAAGCAAAATTTCGCTCACCTTATCCAAAGGCCACTCAACGTTTATATCAGGGTCATTCCACATAAGACCGCCCTCATCATCGGGATGGTAAAAATCGGTGGTTTTATAGCAAAATTCCGCTTCGTCGCTAAGCACCATAAATCCGTGTGCAAAGCCTGGGGGCAAATAAAACTGCTTTTTATTTTCTGCAGTCAGTTCAACGCCGTACCACTTGCCAAAGGTAGCGGAGTTGCGGCGCAAATCAACGGCAACGTCAAAAACAGAGCCGCGGATGACCCTGACCAATTTGCCTTGAGGAAACTGCTTTTGAAAATGAAGTCCTCTTAAAACGCCCTTGCGGGACATAGACTGATTATCCTGCACAAAGACCATATCAAGTCCTTCTGCCGCCATATCCTGCTGATTATAGGTCTCCATAAAATAGCCGCGATGGTCACCGTGAACGGCAGGCTCAATTATACAAAGCCCCTCTATATCAAGTCGGGTGACTTTAATTTGTCCCATAACAATCACCATATCCTTTCCAGACGCAAAATACGATAAAACCACTGATATGGTGATTGTTATCGCATGTGCTTCGGTTGCCGTGTAAGCGGCGAGAAGCACGCGCTTTTATATTTTATAGCGTGATTTTTCACGCTATACCTCTTTCATAATCTGTGCGATTTTTTCGCCGTTGCCCCAAACTGCTTTAGAGTCATAGGGGCGGTCGGGGAATGCGCCGTACTGCAGTTTAATATCAAAGCCGTTGTCACTGATAAAACGCTCCACACGGTCACACAGTCTTTCGGGCTTGCCTGAGCAGACGTTGATTATACCCGTCACCTTGTTTTGCATAGCGGCAGAGGCAACCTGACGGCAAAATTCCTCGTAATCAAGAAAATCATACATATTAACCCCTGTGGTAAAGGGGAATTCTTTTTTGCCTTCCTCTGCGGCGGCAACAATCTTTGCAAAAATAGAGTTGCCCGCCTTTGAGGTGCCAACAATATAATATCCGCGAAGCCACTGAAACTCTGCCTCTGCCTGCTTGCAGATAAGGCTTGCCGCCTCTCTCAATGCATTTTTTGCAATGCCGTACATGGACATAGGCTTGCAGGGTGTGTTTTCGTCAATGGCACCCTCAAAAAAGCCGATTTCGTGCATAGTTCCAATGGCGCAAATGCGGCATTTATTGCTTGCAAACTGACGAATGATTTCAGCGTGCAAGGCCAAATCACCAATATGAGCGTCAGAGTTGTGGACAAAGCCGTCACGCCATGCCATATGAAGCAAAACGTGGGGCTTGCCGAAATATTCATAAGGGTTTTCAACTTCAAAAAGGTTGCAGTTCACACGCTCTGCGCGACTGTCAACACAGTCTGTATTAAAATCTGCGGCAACCACCTCTGCCCCCATATCACACAGGGCAGAAACGGTGCCTCTGCCAAGATATCCTGCGGCGCCTGTTACTAAAATTCTCATTTTCTGTCTCCATACATACGGGCATAGTAGTCCTTATATTCACCTGACAAAATAGTCTGCCACCAGTCTTTGTTATCAAGATACCATTTAATAGTCATCTTGATGCCGTCGGCAAATTTAGTTTCGGGCAACCAACCAAGCTCGGTGTGAATTTTTGTGGGGTCAATGGCATATCGCATATCGTGACCCTTGCGGTCGGCAACATAGGTAATAAGGCTTTCGGGTTTGCCTAATTCCTTGCAAATAAGCTTAACGATATCAATATTGGTCATTTCATTATGACCGCCAACGTTGTAAACCTCGCCCACCTTACCTTTTTGCAAAATAAGGTCAATAGCTTTGCAGTGGTCGGCAACGTAAAGCCAGTCGCGAACGTTTTCGCCCTTGCCGTATACGGGCAGAGGCTTGTCGTTAAGGCAGTTGGCAATCATCAAGGGAATAAGCTTTTCGGGGAAGTGGTATGGGCCGTAGTTGTTTGAGCAACGGCTGATGGTTACCGGCAGACCGTAGGTACGATGGTATGCAAGCACCAAAAGGTCGGCTGCCGCCTTGCTTGATGAATAGGGACTGCTTGTGTGAATAGGTGTCTGCTCGGTAAAGAACAAATCGGGTCGGTCAAGGGGCAAATCGCCGTAAACCTCGTCGGTTGACACCTGATGATAGCGGTCAATTCCGTATTTGCGGCAAGCATCCATAAGCACGGCTGTACCCATAATGTTGGTGCGCAAAAAAACGTCCGGATTTTCGATTGAGCGGTCAACGTGACTTTCGGCGGCAAAGTTAACCACCACCTGCGGATGCTCTTTTTCAAAAATCTCATATATTCCATCACGGTCGCAAATATCGGTTTTATAAAATGCAAAATTGGGGTTTTTCATAGCCTCTGCCAAGGTGGACATATTGCCTGCGTAGGTAAGGCAGTCAACACACACGATGCGATAATCGGGGTGAGCAGACAACATATGATAAACGAAATTGGAGCCTATAAAACCTGCTCCGCCTGTAACGATAACGGTCATAAGTGAAACCTCTTTCTTAATAAATAACCTTGCCGTCGGCAACTCTCAGCAAATGCTCACCGTATGGGGATTTGCCGTAAAGCGCGGCAGTTTGTCTTAACTGGTCGCAGGTAATCCAACCGTTGCGGTAGGCAATCTCTTCAGGTGCCGAAATCTTGACACCCTGACGCTTTTCAACCATCTGAACAAAGGCGCCTGCCTCTAACAAGCTGTCCATAGTGCCTGTGTCAAGCCAAGCAAAACCGCGGCCTAAAATTTCGGCACGCAAATTGCTCTGCTTCAGATACATATCGTTAAGAGTGGTGATTTCAAGCTCGCCTCTTGCAGAGGGCTTTACCTGATGGGCAAGCTTTGACACACCGGCAGGATAGAAATAAAGACCTGTAATGCAATAGTTTGATTTGGGGTTTGCAGGCTTTTCTTCAACTGAAAGCACGTTATAATCCTTGTCAAACTCCATAATGCCAAAGCGCTCTGGGTCATTTACGTAGTAGCCAAATATGGTAGCATAGCCATCCTCGGCATTTTTAACGGCATTTTTAAGTCGGCTGATGAAACCGCCGCCGTAAAAAATGTTGTCACCCAGTATCATAGCGCAGGGCTCGTCACCGATAAACTCTTCACCTAAGATAAAGGCTTGAGCCAATCCGTCGGGGGAGGGCTGAACCTTGTAGTTGAGGTTAACGCCGTATCGGCTTCCGTCACCCAAAAGCCGCTCAAAATTAGGTAAATCATCGGGGGTGGATATAATAAGAATATCCTTAATTCCCGCCAACATAAGTGTAGACAGGGGATAAAAAATCATAGGCTTGTCGTAAACGGGCATCAACTGCTTTGACGCCACCATTGTAAGAGGATACAGACGGGTACCTGCACCGCCGGCAAGAATTATACCTTTCATAATTTTCCTCCTTCACTAAGTCTCATACCGCAATATTCAAGCATATGTACGGGAGACAGTTTTTCTTTGTAATTATAATCAAATTCCTTTGCAGATTTAACGAAATCAAGGTCAATATCCTCTGCCGAGTTAAAGACCGAAATAGCCTCTGCCGAATAAAAAGGCGCTTTTGTTACCTCGGGATTGTTAGTAAGCATTTTGCGGTTATACATAATTGCCTCGCAAGCCCGCAGGGTGTAGCCGTGACCACCCTTTTGCATAACCTCAAGCAAGCATTTGGTGGCTTTAATCCGTTGCAGATTTTCTATGTATGGCATCTTGTCAATATAGTTGATTTTATCGGTCAGTCGGCGTTTGTCCTGTGGTACGCCCGTAATGTGAAAATCGCATTTAAGACCGCTGGCCTCAAGCCTTTCGAAAGCGTCGATTATATCGTCAAGCCTGTCCTTCGCCTTGCCGACGAAAAATACGTCGCTTGGCTTTATATCGGCATTTTCGGGCACCTTGTAATCGGAATAAACAAGGGGATAATATTCAAGTCCGTACTCCTTTGCATCCTGCTGGTCAAAGGATAGCACCAAGTCAAAACGGCGCTTAATCTCTTCAACAGGCACGTCAGGGCAACGGGCAACCAAATCCTGATAGTGACAAACAAACTTTGCATCGGGATACTTCTTTTTAAGGTAGTCAAGCAGACCGTACTTAATAAGATAACACCTGCGAATGAAAAAAACAAAGCAAATGGGCCGTTTGGTTGCAAACTGACGGCGGAACATCATAGGATTCCAAATGCTTTTAAAGGGCATATCTATCCTTTTGTTCAGAAGTCCTGAAAAGTGGGTTTTATACAAAAAAGTTAGCAGTTTATTGTCACTGTCAATGGGCTTGCAAAGATAGACGGCGTTGTCAAGATGATTAACGTCGTCATAGGGAATAGTATAAAAATCGTTGGCATAGCCAAACACAACGTAGTTAAATCCGTAATCCTTCACAAGTCTCACCTCTTTAATGCATAATTATCCTTCTAAATAATATTACAAATTTTCTCTATTGTCAATAAAAAGGGGATAGTTTTAAATTCTGCTTGCAAAAACATATAGGGTGGCTGTATAATGATTAAAATGAGGTGTAAATTATGAAAAAAAGACTTCCTTACATAATCATAACAGTGATTATATTTATAACAGAGGTTTTGATTGCCTTGTATGTTCACGACGATATAATTCGGCCATACGTTGGCGATGTGCTTGTTACTGCACTGCTTTGCACCCTTGTAAGAAGTATTTATATTAAGCCTATCCCAAAACTGTGGCTGTGGGTATTCGCTTTTAGCATTTTTGTAGAAATAACGCAGTACTTCCACCTTGTCGACCTTTTGGGCATTAAAAATAGGATTATACGAACAATAATGGGTACTCATTTTGTATTTATGGATATTGTTTGCTATTTTGTGGGATGCCTCGCCTTTTTCTTGATTGAAGAATTTGTAAGGAAAAGGAATAAAAGCAGACAGTAATGAATTTATACCGATTTTTCGGAGGATAATATGAAAAAGATTTCAACCAACACTTTACGCCGTTTGCCCCGATACTACGCCTTGCTTGACGAAATGGTCAAAGCAGGTGAGGATAAAACTTCATCGGGCAAACTTGCAAAAATAATGGGACTTAACGCCAGTCAGATAAGAAATGACCTTAACTGTTTCGGCGGCTTCGGTCAGCAGGGCTATGGATACAATACCCTTATGCTTCGCGACGAAATTGGCAGACTGCTTGGTAAAGAGCGTCATTTCGGTTGTATCGTTATCGGCGCAGGTAATCTTGGTCGCGCCCTTATGTCTCACATAAATTTCAAAGATTTAGGCTACCGACTTGTTGGCGCCTTTGACAGTAACGAGGCATTTGCAGGTCAGATGGTTGCAGGTATGCCAATCCGTCACATAAGCGGTCTTGACGATTTTTGCCGCCTTGAAAAGCCTGCCGTAGCCGTCCTATGCGTGCCAAAGGATGCGGCGCTTGAGTTGGGCAAGCAGCTTAGCCGACTTGGTATAAAGGCAATTTGGAACTTTACCCCCTATGATTTAAGTCTTGAGCTTCCCAATATGGTTGTTGAAAACGTGCATCTTGAAGACAGTCTTATGGCGCTTGGCTATCGCTTGCAAAATCTTGATTAAAAAGGAGCAGTCTGATGATTGAGGGCGCAAAACGCTATCATTTGCTTGATGAAATCCGTGGTTTTGCAATAATTTGTATGGTCTTTTTCCATGGCTTTTATCTTATGGCAGAGGTGTTCGGTTGGTCTTTTGGGGGCACCCTTTTGGCATTTTTCACCCCTGCAGAGCCTTTTTTTGCCGCCGCCTTTGTGCTTATATCGGGAATATGCTGCCGTCTGTCACGAAGCAACGCTTTAAGGGGCGCAAAACTGCTTTGGGTGGCAATCGGGCTTACGATAGTAACCTATCTGTTGCAGCTTTTTGGTATTGACGGTGTGGTAATCTGGTTTGGCATACTTCATCTGCTTTCACTGTCAATGCTTTTTTACGCCGCAACGGGCAAGGTGCTTGATAAGGTGCCGTGGTGGATTACAATTCCCCTTTGTTTGATTATATTTGCCCTGACCTTTAATTTGGAAAACGGATATTTCGGTATTGCCTCCTTTTCGGTCGATTTGCCTCATGCTTTAAAGCTTAACCGCCAACTTTTCCCCTTTGGAATTACGGCGCCCGGTTTTTTCTCTGCCGACTATTTTCCTCTTTTGCCTTGGCTTCCTATGTTTATTGTGGGTACCGTTTTGGGCAAACCCTTTGAAAAGGGGACGGCACCAAAAATCTTCACCAAAAACCCAGTTCCGCTTTTTGCTTGGTGTGGTAAAAAGAGCTTGATAATTTATCTTGTTCACCAACCAATTTTATTCGGCATTTTCTTTTTAACAGATAAAATATTTTGAATTTTGATAATTTGTTATTGACAAACGATAACAGATGTGCTATTGTACTGTCAAAGGAAGAGTTTTCCTTTGGCAGTATTTTTATTAACCCGATTTAAGAAAAGGGGATTGTTATGATTAAAAAAAGTTGGTCTGTTGTTATAACAATGGTACTGTGCGGGCTTCTTGTTGCGGCTTTGTTTGTAATGATTGCAGTAATGCCACAACTGGCTGATTGGTACTATTTCACTGTCCGTCATGGTGCATCGGGTGACGGCAAGCCTTTGCTTGTTGCCTTTTATCTGTGTGTGCCCGGGGCATTTTTCGCAGTATATCATTTAATGAGGCTAATGCACAATATCTATAAAAACGACGTATTTATTCTTCGCAACGTAACCCATCTGCGCTGCCTTGCGTGGAGCTGCGGATATGTTGCCGTCGTTACCCTTGTGGTTGGGGTGGTGCTTGGCTATCTGCCTTTGCTGATAATCAGCTTTGCCGCTTTGTTTTTCTGCCTGTGCATACGGGTTATACGTCACGTTATGGGTGCGGCAGTTGAAATTAAGACAGAAAATGAACTTACTATATAGGGGTACGGTATGAGAATTGTTGTTAATCTTGATGTTATGATGGCAAAACGCAAAATTTCATCAGGTGAATTGGCTAAAAAGATAGATTTGACCCCTGCTAACCTGTCTGTTTTAAAGATGGGGCGCGCAAAAGCGGTGCGTTTTTCTACCTTGTGCGCTTTATGCGAAGCCCTTGATTGTCAACCCGGTGATATCTTAGAATTCAGAAAGGATGAAGAAGATGAGTAACGAAAACAATAATCTTCAGCCCAAAGTTGCTGAAACTACACCTGCGCCAATCGCTACACTGCCCAAACCAACTCCATTGCTAAAGGTAGCCACCACAGGCAGAGATATGATTTTTGCCCTGCTTTTTTTAGTGGCAGGTATTGTTTGGATTGATTTTTCCGTTTACGGCGGATTTGACCTTGGCTACACGATTGCGTCAATTATATTAGGCGCATTGGTGCTTATTTATCCTACGGCAGAGCATCGTCTGTCCTTGTTCGGCACCCTTTATGCAACCTGTGCAGTGGCAATAACAGTACCTTTTTGTATGTATACCTCTGTCTCGTCAAAAGTTTTGCTCTTTTTCTGGTCGGTACTGCTTATGGGCCTTGCAATTGTCAACAACACAAAAAATGCAAGCCGAGGTTGGATGCAGCTTGTGGAAGCAATGCGCCTTATTTTAATGACACCCTTTGAGCGTTGCTCAAATACCCTTGCTTCACTTTTTCAGGATAAAGGCTCTAACTCAAAGAAAAAAGCAAAAGGCATACTTATCGGCATTGCCTGTGGCTTGCCTGCTTTGTTTATTATCGTGCCCATACTTGTTTCATCAGACGCCGCTTTTGAGGCGGTAATGAACAATATTTTTGCCGACGGAATTTCAAGGGTTATTGCCTCTGTAATAATGGGAACCTTCCTTGCAATTCTTCTTTTCACAACGGTTTTTGCCGCAAGCAAAAAGATTGTAAAGATTGATTCTGTAAATCAAGCCGAAAAAACTGACGAGACCAACAAGACAAAGTTTAGAGGCGTGTCATCCACACCCGTTACCACGTTTTTGTGCACAATAAGTCTGGTTTACGTGGTCTATCTTTTCTCACAGCTTGCCTATTTCTTCAACGCTTTTGCAGGATTTTTACCTGAAAATTACACTACCGCTCAATATGCCCGCCGCGGATTTTTCGAAATGACGGTTATATGCGGAATAAATATCGGGGTAATTGTCGGCTCATTGCTTATCAGCAAAAAGGATAAAAAGGGCAATCAACCCTTGGCAGTGCGACTGCTGTGCGGATTTATCTGCCTGTTTTCACTTGTGATTGTGGCAACCGTAATCGGCAAGCTTGTAATGTATATGGGGCTTTACGGTCTTACAGAATTGCGTTTGTATACCTCACTGTTCAGCGTCTGCGCCGCAATTATAATCATATTTGTGGGCATAAGACTGTTAATTCCCCGCTTCGCCTATTTCAGAGCGACGGCGGCAACTCTTGCCGTATTGTCGGTAGGCATCGCTTTTGCCGATGTTAACACCACCATTGCCCGATATAACACTGAGGCTTATCTTAACGGCTATTTAGAGCAGGTGGACGTGGATTATTTAGGCACACTCGGTTCAGCATCAGTACCCTCACTGGTTGAGCTTATGGATAGCGATGATGCACAAGTGGCAAGGAAAGCCGCAACCAGACTGTATTATCTTGCAGGCGAATACGGACGAATAGACAGTGAAAGCGGTGCAATATACTTGTATGATTTTATTCCTGCACAAACGGATGATTTCAGAGAGTATAACATACAGTTTGTCACCGCTCGCGATTTGATAGCAGAAAACTGGGATAAGATACTGGATTTGTATACCGCAACTAATTCCTCTTACTAAAATAAAAACGCTTTCGGTTTTCCGAAAGCGTTTTTTCTTATCCAATAAAATCAATATTTTTAAGCCACTCTTTAAGCATTTCTGCCCAACGGGCTACGTAGGGGGAATTGGTTGCAAGACCTAATCCGTGATTGCCCGATGGGAAAATATGCATCTCAAACTGAATGTTGTGATTACGCAGTGCCTCGCCGTAGCGTAAACTGTTAGCCACGTTAACAGCGGCATCGTCAGAGGTGTGCCACACAAAAGCGGTTGGAGTGGTGTCGCTTACCAATTTATCACAAGAGAATTTTGCCGATTGAGGCTGATTACCTTCACCCAAAAGGTTAACAAATGAGCCTTCGTGTGCAACAAGACTGTCGGGTGAACAAATAACAGGATAGCACAAAATGGTGGCGTTGGGATTGGCCGACTCCTCATCAATTACGTCTGCACCCTCAAAATCAATGGGGGCGGTATATGTAGAGGTCAGGGCGGCAAGATGACCGCCTGCAGAGGACCCCATAACAGCAATTTTATCTTTGTTAATACCAAATTTTTCGGCGTTTGCTCGAACAAATCTTATTGCGCGTCGTGAATCAAGCAAGGGTAACGGGAAACGGTGGGGACTTACTCTGTACTGACAAACAAAGGCGTCCATTCCAATTGAGTTGAAATAAAGGGCATACCCCTCGCCCTCGTGATTTGCCCTCATACCGTAGCCGCCACCGGGCAAAATAACAACTGTGGCATCGGTCACCTTGTTTTCGGCAGGGTAATAATCAACAACAGGAGTTTCTTCACAAAGTCCTGGCACCTTGTCCCAAAGATTAAAAGTCTGCATAATGTAAACCTCGCTTTCAAGCAAAATTTTACATCATTGCGCCAATATTGTCAACCATTCTGTCAACAACTTTTGTGGCTTTGCGCTTTAAGGCTTTAACATTCACCTTGTTATACATAGCGGCGCAACCCATTGCTCCAACTGCGGCGGCAGAAATGGCAATAAGCATATAGGTAGAGACAGGCTGTTTGCGTCTGAACATAAAATCACCTCACTTTATATTATCTTAACCAAACACTTGATTTTTAGTCCGATTGGGGTTAAAATAAAAGCGAAAACAAAAACGGAGGACTTTTAAATGGTTCAGATTTCACCTTCAATGTTGGCGGCAGATTTTGTTGAACTTAGTTCAGCCCTTAAAAAGCTTGAAAAATCAGGTGCCGAAATGCTTCATATCGACGTTATGGATGGCATTTTTGTGCCCAATCTGTCAATCGGCTTTCCTGTAACCGAGTCGCTTTATAAGCACACAAATATCCCTCTTGACGTGCATCTTATGATAACCAAACCCCAACTTTATGTAGAAAAATTTGCAAAATATGCTCAGCGCATCTCTATCCATTACGAAAGTGACTGTGACGTGCGCGAAACCCTCAGAATGATAAAAAACGCAGGGGTAATTCCCTCAATTACCATTAAGCCTGCCACTCCTGCCGAGGCGATTTTTGATTTGCTGGACGAGGTTGGAATGGTGCTTGTTATGTCGGTTGAGCCCGGTTTTGGCGGTCAGTCATATATTGACAGTGCAACCGATAAAATTGCCGCAATCCGTGCCGAGTGTGACCGCAGAGGTCTTGAAATGGATATTCAGGTTGACGGCGGTATCAATATGAAAACAGCTCCCATTGCCGCAAAGGCAGGCGCCAATATTCTGGTAGCAGGCAGTGCCGTCTTTAATGCAGAAGATATGGCTCAGGCAGTCCGCGAGCTTAAAGCGGTTTGCGAGCAGTAAAATCTGCCATAATATTATCGCTAAGCATTTTGCCGTGCTCGGCAGTAAATAAGGCGACGCTTTTGCCACCGATTTTTTGCCCGTATTCGCTTAAAATCAGTCGCAGTGACCGTTGCCGTTCACCCAGTATGATAAGTCTGTATTTGCCTTCAAGCAGGTACAGACTTGTTTTATTTTTGCAGTGGGGAAGCAGAGCCTTTATGCCGTCAACAAGCTCGTCGGCAGAGTCAAATTGCCACACGCCCACGTTAAAATCCACCCGTCTGCCCTTAAAAGACGGGGTAACAAGGGTTAAAAATATGGTGCAGCCCTCTTTTTCGGCAGGCAGAATTTCAATCACAAGTCGTCGGTCGGTAAGGCGAAAATCCTCTTTTGCACCTATTCTTGAAAGCAGGTCGTCAAGCATTTTGCGAGTGCCTGCGGAGGTATAGTCAAGCTCACCGTAGCTTGTGCCCAACTCTTTCAGGTCGGCGGCAGAAAGGTCTATTTTAAGCCGCTCGGGCGTTTCAAAATGTACGTTCATATTTCCCTCCCCAATAGGTTTATATACAAATGATAAACCCAAACAAATGCAATAATCAAGCGGTAAATAAAGGTTGCATAAAATTGCCGCTTGCATATACTACATTTTATGAAAAGAGGGCATAATTGCCCATAATTTCGGCAAAAATATGGTGGGTGAGAATATGGAGCATATTGAAATTAAAGAAAAAAGCAACTGGCAGATTTTTTGGAAGGCGGCAGGCATCACCGCAATAGCGGTGGGGCTGATTGCCGTGGGATTTTTCGGCGCAATGCTTGTGTCAAAATTTTGGATGTAATTATGTAGTAGGGGATGGCGTTCACGACATCCCGTAAAAACAGCCCTACTCTGACGAGGGAGCCAAGACGGGCAGATAATATCTGCCCCTACAAACACGATTTGATGCAGTAGGGGATGCATTTATGCATCCCGAAGCGGAAGAGATTATATAAAATCGTAGGGGATGGCGTTCACGACATCCCGTAATAAAATCGTCCCAACGGGACGTACCGACATTATTCATTATTCAATATTCATCAATCATCATTCATTAAAAAATCCCGTTCAACCGAACGGGATTTTTGTTATATTTACGCTACCCAGGCTCCGCCTTCGTTAAAGTAGTACCAAGTGCTGCCAAGATATTGCCAACCGGTCAGCATAGCGCCGCCGTCAGCAAGATAATACCAGGTGTTTCCAAGGAGCAACCAACCTGTTGCCATATCGCCACTTGCATTAAAGTAATACCAGGTGCCGCCGATAAGTTGCCAGTCGGTCACCATATTACCGCCAGGGGCTAAATAATACCAAGTGCCGCCTAAATTCAACCAACCTGTTGCCATAGTACCGCCTGCGTTAAAGTAATACCAAGCGGAGCCGATATACTGCCAGCCTGTGACCATGTTGCCACCCTCAGCAAAGTAATACCAGCTTGAGCCGAGATATTGCCAGCCGGTCACCATATTACCGCCGGGGGCTAAATAATACCAAGTGCCGCCTAAATTCAGCCAACCTGTTGCCATATTGCCGCCCTCGTTAAAATAGTACCAATTATAATTGATGTATTGCCAGCCGGTAAGCATTACGCCGTTATCGTCAAAGAAATACCAGTTATAGTTTATGTACTGCCAATTTGTAGCCTTAACGCCGTCGATGTAATAGAGCCAGTTTGCACCGTCAGGCACCCAACCCTCAAGAACAACCTCGCGAACATCATCGCAAACATTACAATCGGCATCACTATCATTATCATAGGTATGCTCTGCAGTACCGATACAACTGTTGTAATGCCAAGAGGCATAGGTTAAAAAAGAATTACCATAACCATCAATGTAGATTAAGGCTTTATCACTTTCATCGCCCCTGTAATATACATTGATGAGTGAGCCGCAAAAGAAAGCACTTCTACCAATACTTGTTACGCTGTTGGGGATGGTGATGCTTGTGAGGGAGCGACAATTTTCGAAAGCATAATCACCAATACTAGTAACTCCGTCGGGAATAGTAAGTTCTGTTACTAATTGACCGTTTAAATATAGATTGTTTGCACAAAACAAGGGGTTAGCAGAACCTAGCCTGGGATCATAATAACCATTTGCAAAATCTATGTTGCACCAAGCAACGATATCACATATGTGCACTTCTGCAAGGGAGTCGCAATCAGAGAAAGCATAATAACCAATACTTGTTACGCTGTCGGGGATGGTGATGCTTATGAGGGAGCGGCAATAACGAAAAGCAGAGTTGCCAATAGTTTTGGTACCATTTTTAATGGTATATGTTGTTGCGCTGCCATCGTATTCTATAAGATGGTTGCCTATATATAATGCTCCATCTATCCAATTGCTAATATCATTGTAGTAGACAGTGTTACAGAAAGCACGATAACCAATACTTGTTACGCTGTCGCCAATGGTAACGCTTGTGAGGCAGTCGCAATCATAGAAAGCATAATCACCAATACTTGTTACGCTGTCGCCAATGGTAACGCTTGTGAGGCAGTCGCAATCATAGAAAGCATAATCACCAATACTTGTTACGCTGTCGCCAATGGTAACGCTTGTAAGGGAGTCGCAATCTTCGAAAGCATACTCACCAATAGTTGTTACGCTGTCGGGGATGGTGATGCTTGTGAGGGAGCGGCAATAACGAAAAGCAGAGTTGCCAATAGTGGTTGCCTTTGTTATTATAACCTCTTTAAGCGATGAGGGTACATAATCATCATTCTCTAAGTCTGATGAAGCACCAAAGATATAACCAAAATGAGTATTACTTGTTCCAGTAAGCCTTTGGCCAACAAAAGGCAAGGTGATGTTTGTAAGGGAGTTGCAATTTTCGAAAGCATACTCACCAATAGTTGTTACGCTGTCGCCAATGGTAACGCTTGTAAGGGAGTTGCAATCAGAGAAAGCATAATCACCAATACTTGTTACGCTGTCGCCAATGGTAACGCTTGTGAGGGAGCGGCAATCAGAGAAAGCATAATAACCAATACTTGTTACGCTGTTTGGGATGATGATGCTTGTGAGAGAGGTGCAATTATAGAAAGCGTCCTTACCTATACTTGTTACAGGATAACCGCCTAAAGTCGACGGTATGGTTACAGCACCGCTTATGTTTGTGTCACAATCGGTAATTTTTGCCTTTCTGTTTGAAACAGTATAAGTAAAATAACCGCTAGTTACCGCATTTGCTGTTATTGCAAACACAGGCAAGGTGGAGAATATGAGCACTAAACAGAGTGCCACGGAAAATAACTTTTTCATTATAATTCCTCCCGAATAAATTGGGTATATTAACACATAAATTTTATCACCATAATAGTGACTTGTCAATAAGAGGGTTTTTCATTCGTAAGGGATGGCGATTTGCCACATTCCGCATAAAACGGGTCGTCAAAAATTGCCGACCCCTACGAGCCCCGTTTTAATCCGCATCGTAGGGCGGGGGGCTTGCTCCCGTAATAAAATCGTCCCAACGGGACGTACCGATATTATTCAATATTCATCAATCATCATTCATTAAAAAATCCCGTTCAACCGAACGGGATTTTGCATTTACCTATTATACATATCTGTGGACAAATATCTGTCGCCTGTGTCAGCAAGGATTACCACAATATTTTTACCCTTATTTTCGGGCTGTGCGGCAATCTGCTTTGCGGCAAAGAGGGCGGCACCCGACGAAATTCCCACCATGATACCCTCGGTTTTGGCAAGACTTCTGCCTGCCTCATAGGCTTCCTCGGTGGTGACGGTCATAACCCTGTCAAAAAGGGAGGTATCAAGATTTTCAGGCACAAAATTTGCGCCAATACCCTGAATCCCGTGAGGGCCCGCCTTACCTTGTGACAAAAGGGGGCTGTCGGCAGGCTCAACGGCAACAACCTCAATATTGGGATTTTGCTCTTTAAGATATTTTGCAACACCCGAAAGGGTACCGCCGGTGCCAACACCTGCCACAAAAATATCTACCTTGCCGTCGGTATCACGCCAAATTTCAGGCCCCGTGGTAAGATAGTGAGCCTTGGGATTGGCAGGATTGTCAAACTGACTTGGAATGAATGAGTTGGGAGTCGCATCGCAAATTTCCTTTGCCTTTGCGATGGCACCTGTCATACCCAACTTGCCATCGGTCAATATAAGCTCTGCTCCGTAACTTTTCATCAGGTTGATGCGCTCTTTAGACATAGTATCGGGCATAGTGATAATCACCTTGTAGCCACGTCTTGCACCGATGGCGGCAAGGCCAATACCCGTATTACCGCTTGTTGGCTCAATAATAGTGGCACCGTCGGTAATAAGACCTTTTTCCTCGGCGTCATCAAGCATTTTAAGGGCAACTCTGTCCTTAACGGAGCCTGCGGGATTAAAATATTCAAGCTTTAGCAGCAGGTTGGCAGGGAGTCCTTTGCCGAAATTTTCGGCGCAAAGGAGGGGTGTGTTGCCAACAAGCTCTTCAATGCGATGTTTAACGTTCATCAAAACAATCCTTTTCAGCGAACAAAATCAAGTGTGATAGTATCAATTTCGGTTTTAAGTTGAGTCAGTTTTACACCTGCGGCATTAAGCATACGCTTAGAAGCGATGGTGGCAGGAGTATCGGCATATTTATCATACAGATAAACAACCTCTTTTATACCTGACTGAATGATGGCTTTTGCACATTCATTGCAGGGAAACAGGTCAACGTAGACTCTTGCATCCTTAAGATTGCGACCGCCTGCGTTAAGAATAGCGTTAAGCTCGGCGTGAACTACGTAAGGATACTTGGTCTCGTCACCCTCTCGGTCCCAAGGGAACTCGTCATCAGAGCAACCGTAGGGAAAACCGTTGTAGCCGGTAGAAATGATAACGTTTTCGGGGCTTACGATACAAGCGCCCACCTGAGTGCTTGGGTCCTTGCTACGCTTTGCGGCAAGCAGGGCAACTCCCATAAAATACTCGTCCCAATTGATATAATCTGTTCTTTTCATAAAAAAATACCACCTTATTTATTAAAAATCAGTTGTGCTACACGAATTGAACTGTTGCCGTCGCAAGCTGACATACTACCCTTGCGGATATGCTCTGCGCTGAAAGATTTATACTCGCCACTGTTAAGCAAGGATATAAGTTCATCACTGCTAAATACGGCGCAGTCGCCTGCATACTTCTCAAAGGGCATATAAAGGTCGCGGCTTGCACAATACTCCGCCATATCGGGAGTGTAAAAAATCAAGGGCTTGTTTAAAAGGGAATATTCATAAATAACCGATGAATAGTCGGTAATAAGCAGGTCTGCCGCAAAAAGTAGGTCGTTAATTTCGCGAATTTCGGTTGCATCCTCAAAAACGTCCTCATACCCAAAGGGAATAAGAAAATCTTTAACAAAGGGATGCATTTTAAAGATAATTGCACTGTTATTATTTCGGCAAAAATCCGCCAATCCGTCAAAATCCACGTACTCGTTGGGATAGTGAGCAGAATTGAATCCGTCACCTCTAAAGGTGGGGGCAAAGAGAATTATCTGCTTGCCCTTAAACTGAGGGAATCGGTCAAAAAACTCTGCCTTTTTTTGCTCTGCATAGGCCTCGTCAAAGAAAACGTCGGTGCGAGGCACACCTGTTGCAAGCAGCCTATCCTCACCGATACCAAAAGCCTCGGCATAATAGGGCACAATCTCCTCACCGCTGACGGTGACGTGAGTATAGTTGCGGTGGGTGATATCGTCAGGCTGAGGTGCACCCGACTTGCCAAGACGGGAATAGCCCACCGTCTTAAAAGCACCGCAAGCGTGCCAAAGCTGAATGACGCGGTCACCCTTAAAATCAAGCCGATATATAAGGGGAAAATAGTCATCTACCACTGTGGTGTGGCATCTGCCTGCCAAAAAAGAGGTTTTAAGGTAGTAGGCAAGGCGACTGCCTTTTTTAAAGGAGTAAATCACCTTGTTGCCGCCAAAATCACCCTTTGCGGCGTTAACAACCCACTCCATATTGCCCGAAAGAGATTGCCTCGTCTCGCTTGCAAAAAGGATGCGGTTGCTTTTGCCCCTGAAAAGTCTGCCAAAATTATAAGGCAGACGCAGACCGAAGGTGGTGATTTTATCACGAAGTCCTGTTTTTGTGGGGATGTAGTCGGTGTTTATTGCAAGGCGACCGTAATCGTTATAGCAGGTGATTGCAAATTTGCAACTGCCCTTGCTGAAATTGGCAGTTACAGTCTTGTCTATTTCATAATCGCCACGGTCAATCACCCAATGTCCTTTGGGCAAGCACTTGCCATTAAAGCAAGAGGCAAGGTTAAACCAAGCCTCGTTGTTTTTGCAAAAAGAGGGAGCAACGGTATTGTCAGTCTCCTTGCTTCGCAAGCAAATATTGTTGATATCGCGGTAGTCAATTATCAATGTACTGCGACAGATTTTAATGTCGGTTATTTTACCCTGCATAAGTCATCCTTTACTTTTGGGGCAGATTGCCCAAAATAAGCCAATCAATAACGCGGTCGGTAGAGCCGCCGTCACGGAATTCAAAGTTGCGCTGACAAAATGGTTCAACCTTTTCCTGCTCAAAATCACCCTCGTAAATGGCGGTCATCATACTGTCAAAATCCTGAACTATTTTGCCGGGCACAAAGGTTTCAAAGGGTTCGTAAAAATCGCGTTTTGAGATGTACTCCTCAAGGTCATATGCATAAAAGAGCATAGGAATGTTGAGGGTAGATGCCTCATAAACCACCGATGAATAGTCGGTAATAAGCAGGTCGGTAAAAAAGAGCATATCGTTAATCTCGCGGTAAGAGGTGCAGTCGATAATAACGTCACTGTACTCCTCGGGAATAACTACGGGGTTATGCACAAAGGGGTGCATCTTGAAAATGAATATGGAATTGGTGTCACGGCACATTTTTGCTACCTTGGGCATATCAATCATATTCATAGGATATCTGCCCGACTTGGCACCGTTACCTCTGAAAGTAGGAGCAAAAAGGATAACGCGCTTGCCCTTTGCAAGAGGAATTTCCTCAAACATACGCTGACGTGTCTGCCGCTTGTAATCTTCGTTAAAGAAAACGTCGGTACGGGGTACACCTGTGGGATAAACAGAGTCTTTAGTCATACCGAAGGCCTCGGCGTAAAAACGGGCAACGTGGCTCGAGCTTGCAATGGCGTGGGTGTAAACTCGGTGGTTGTTGTTGGTTACAAATGGGCCACCTGCCTTGCCTGTGCGTGAAAAGCCAACCGTCTTAAAAGCACCGCAAGCGTGCCACAACTGAATAACTTTAACCGACGGCTTATATTTGCACTGCTTAACCGTTGGGTTAAAGTCGTCAATTATAATAATATCTGACGACGCAAGCAAATAAGGGGTGCGGATTTTATCAAGCAAATTACGGCGGGTGCTTACGCTCTCTTTAAGGCAGAATGAAATCTTGAACTGCTTGTCAAGACCACGCTCAATCATACGGTCGTAAACGTCCTTCATATTGCCAGAAAGCTCTTTACGTGAATCGGATGCAAAAAGGATGCGGTTGCCTTTGTGTGAGGCAAAAAGGTTTGTCACCTTAAAAATAACGTTAAAGCCTCTGTGCAAAAGAAAATCCACAATAGGCTTGAAAAGTCGCTTTACGGTTGCTGCAAATCTGCCGAAAACATTCTTTTTTGGGGGCAAAATAAGTACTGACACAAGAGCCATCTCGCCCGACTGACTCATATCGACCGAAAGGGTATAGGATGAGGATAAGCCTTTCGTTACTACCTTTTGGAAGCGAGCAAGCTTGTCCTGATTAGGCAGTCCCACAAAATCGTCCTCATAGCCCTCGTCACTGAAAATGCGGTCACCTGCAACAAGGGGATAGACCACGCCGTTATCACGACCGATAACGCAAATACTCCATTTGCCGTTGGGCAAAACGGAGCGGTTATAGACGGTTATCATATTATATCTGATTAAAAAGCGGTCACCGTTAATAAGCACGTCGTCAAGAATGACGCGCTCACCCGACTGAGTGTTGGTAAGCACAAAATCAACACTGTCGGCAGGAATGTTGCGAAGCCGACCGACGACGTTTAATATAACGCGCTCCCACTTTATAAGGTCTGCAATAAATTCAGGAGTAAAAGCCGAGTCTGACATAATTTAAACCTCATTTATTTGAAATATCGTAGTCAAAATAGGCAACACCGCTACCCATATATCCGTCGTTTTCAACGGTAAAGGGCACCTTGTTGGCAAAGCCTACGTAGAAGGTAGAGTTGCCCTCCCACAATTCACCCGAAAGCATATAACTGCCGTCAATAAGATTGGGGGATTTTATAACAAATTCA
>JAFQWE010000031.1 GCA_017407645.1 Clostridia bacterium
GGTTTTATCATCGAAGGTAAACTGAAGTTGCCCTTTCAGCGTTATGATAAAGCAGCTTGCATAGCGTGACCGAAAGGATAAGACACGCCCTTTTTGATCGTTTACATAGGAAATATTTCTAAATTTTTCAATTCGGATTATCTCGCCGGTCATTTTTATCACCCAATCTATTGTAGTATTTCATTTCGTAATAGTCAATAAGAATGCATAATAAACGCATCAAATTGCGCTTTATGTTTCGAAATGGTTAAATAAAACAACGTTATAAACATTGATTCAAGGGGGCATCCTGCGCTATACTTTATAAAAAAGGAGGGATTATGATGAAATTTCAAGGAAAAGCCGCAATGATAACGGGTGCTTCCGTGGGAATTGGCAGAGCGGTGGCACTTTGCCTTGCAGCGCAAGGGGCGGATTTAGTCTTGTTGGATATCAACAAGGAAAGTCTTTTGGCTGTTGGGGAAGAAGCAAAAAAATATGGGTGCAGGGTGTTGACCTACGACTGCGATGTCAGCGACGAAGAAAAAGTCAACGAAGTGACCTCTGACGCAGCAAAGCGCCTCGGTAAAATTGATATTCTTGTGAACAACGCAGCATTATGGCGTGACAGAGCTTCTCTGGCCGAATCATCTTCGGAGTTATGGAAGAAATACCTTGACATCAATATTATGGGTGTGTACTACTGCACAAGAGCGGTGATCTGTGGCATGATCGAAAATGGTTATGGCAGAATTATTAACGTGGCATCCGTTGCAGGAGTCTATGGAAACGCAAAAATGGTGCATTACTCTACAACGAAGGGAGCCGTCATTGCAATGACTAAGGCCTTGGCCAAAGAGGTGACCGACAAAGGCGTGCTGGTCAACTGTGTTTCTCCTGGCAGTGTTAGTCCTTCTCAAAACGAGGATATAGACTTTTTTAAGCCGTCCGAATTGAGTTTTATGGGACGTACCGGCACTGACCGTGAAAACGCAAATCTAATCTGCTTTTTGGCAAGTGATGAGGCAAGTTATATCTCGGGTCAGAATATCCAGATCGACGGTTGCAGAAAAAAGTTATAATGCAAGCATCAAAAAACGCCCATATCTTTTTCGGTGCGACGCGCCAAAGAAACTCGTTACACCATTGGGTGTGGCGAGTTTTTCGTTATGTGGTATGGAGTTGGCTCTTGCTTTCGGCATAAATGTAATTTTTAACTACAGTTTGTGCAGCGCAAAAGTTGACATTTTCTCCGAAAGAAGTTATTATGTACCAATAAACAGGGATGACCGGACAAGAAAGGCGGCTAGTAGATGAAGTTCGAAAGAGTAGCGAATGATACCGTGGTGTTTTTTTCCACGGAGGAGAATTTGGACGTATCATTTTCCTTGCAGGAAGAGTGTGATGGAATTGCCACCTATCGAATCGCATTTGATTGGGCAACGGAAGGTGTTCCGAAGCCCGTTAAAATGAAGTTAATACACCCTTGCATAGATATCCATAGCCATTGGACTCCCGTTTGGCGTAGAGCGCCTTTTATTCCCTGGCATGGCTGCAAATCCTTTGAATCCCGACTGGGCTCTTGGATGCCGTTGGGTCAGTTTTGCTCTAAATCGGGAGAAAACCGTTTGACGCTTGCTCTTGCCGACGTTAAAACTCCCATTAAAATTGCCAATAGCGTAACGATGCCCGGCTTTAACGTAGAAACAGTGTTTACCTTTTTTACCGGTACCGTTGCTCCCCTTTCTCATTATGAAACTGTTTTGCGGATAGACCTTCGGACTGTGGCAGGTTGCGAGGCAATTCAAAGCGCTATGGATTGGTACGGCAGGTTGGGTTATTGCAATCGCGAGGTGCCGGATGGAGCTTTTGATGCAGTTTATTCCACCTGGTATTCTTATATGCAGGACGTAAAGGCGGAGGACATTCTGAAGGAATGTCGCCTTGCCAAGAAGATGGGAATGGATACCTTAATTTTGGATGACGGCTGGCAAAACGAAGGCATTGTGCGAGACTATGCCACCTGCGGTGACTGGAAGCCGGCACCCAACCGTTTCCCCGATATGCGCCGATTTGCAGAGGCGGTTCATCAGCTTGGTATGAAGATGATGCTTTGGTTATCGGTGCCCTTTGTTGGTTGGGAATCCGAAAACTATGAGCGTTTTGAAGGAAAATATCTGTTTGATTATGAAGAGATGCGATGCAGTGTTCTGGATCCCCGCTACCCTGAGGTGCGTCAGTTTTTGATTGACACCTATATCCACGCCGTAGAGGTGTGGGGTATGGATGGATTAAAGTTGGATTTTATCGACCGATTTAAGTCTAACGGGATTGTTTCACCTGAAATGGATCATTATTCGGTAGAGGATGCGGTGGAAACACTGTTGAGGGAAATTACCGCCGCACTGAAAAAAATCCGAAATGATATTCTAATCGAATTCCGCCAACCCTATATCGGGCCGGTTATCTCTACCTACGGCAATATGATTCGCGTGTGGGATTGTCCTGAGGATGCGATGAGCAACCGTATGGCTATTGCAGATTTGCGCTTGCTTTGTGGTGGGAACGCCGTTCATTCGGATATGGTCATCTGGCAAAAGGAGGAGCCCATCCAATCGGTAGCCACTCACCTTTATTCCACATTGTTTGCGGTACCGCAAATCTCAGTGCGTATGGCAGAGCTTTCTAAGGAGCATAGGCAGGTCTTAAAGGCGTTTCTCGCCTTTAGGAATCGGAATCGGGAGCTTTTGATGAAGGGAACATTCGCCGTTCGCGGGATAGAGAACAATGCCTCTTATACTGAGTCCGTCCTTGAAGATCGGCGAATCGCAGTCTTTACTACAACTCCGCTCATTCGGTTGGAGGAACAGTTTAAAGAAGATATTGCCATCAATCTTTCGGGTGCTGACGAGGTATTTATTGCTACGGCGGCAGATACAGTTAAGTATGAGGTTTTCGACTGCACAGGCAAACGACTTTGCCGCTTGAAGACGCTCCGCCGAAACGACCGTTTGGTTAAGGTTCCCCATGCAGGAATGATTCGTTTTGTAAGATAAATATACTGCAGTTTTTACCGATATCTAAATCGGTGCTAATGAAAAAACTAACACTCCAATATACTTAATTCGAAAGGTAGTAAATTATATGAGTCACAATACCATTGATTACAGAAAAACGGTAGGTGTTTATTATAATGCCAACATTGTAGTTGTTGGAGGCGGCCCATCGGGCGTGGCGGCGGCTATTGCAGCTGCAAGGCAAGGCAAAAAAGTTCTATTGCTTGAGCAATCGGGTACTCTTGGCGGAGCAAGCGTTCTGGCTATGGTTGCTGAGCTTATGAACTTTGATGATGGCAAAAATTTCATATCAGGCGGCATCGGCAGAGAAATTTTTAAGCGTTTGGGACTTGAGGACCATAGAAACAGAGGCTGGCATAATATCCGATATGAACAATTAAAGCGCGTATATGACGATATGGTCCAAGAAGCAGGAGTGCAGGTTCTGTTTTACTGCCGTGTTGTTGATGCGGTATGCGATAATGATTGTTTACAAAGCGTTATAGTTTCAGGACCAAACGATATGTTTGCAATAAACGGTGATTTTTTCATAGATTGCACAGGCTCAGGGAGTTTAGCATATTTTGCCGGTGCGAACTATGAATATGGCGATGAAAACGGCAACACCATGAGCGCTACCATTTGCTCTTTATGGGGAGGCATTGATTTTTCAAAAAAAGAAAACGACATAAAGCATTATCAAAAAGCCTATGAGGACGGTGTTTTTTCTCAATACGACAGTGTATTACCGGGAATAAAAAAGAACTATCCCGAAATAGGTGTTGGAGGTGGAAACGTCGGTCATTGTTTCGGGGTAGATGACCGCAACATTGAGAGTTTGACCGATGCGATGTTCCACGGCAGAAAAATCTTAGCTGAATATGAACATTATTACCGCAACTATGTTGCAGGCTGTGAAAATGCAGTATTAATTAAAAGCGCCAATTTTATTGGTATTCGGGAATCTAAACGAATCATATGTGAATATATGCTGAATGCAGATGACTTTTTCTCCACCAAATCCTTCCCCGATGAAATCGGCCGTTATTCCTATCCTATTGATATTCACCCGATGACGCCCGACAAAGCCGGTATGGCGGGATTTAGCAAATCTGTTTCCATGCACCATCAAGATGGCGAAACCTATAGCATTCCCTATCGATGTCTTATCCCCAGGGGGATAGATAATCTGTTGGTTGCAGGCAGATGCATCGGTGCGGATCGCCCGATGCAAGCATCAACAAGGGTAATCCCTTGTTGCTACATCACCGGTCAAGCAGCAGGAAGCGCGGCGGCTGTTTGTGTAGAAGATCATACCTCTGCACACAATGCAGACTACAAAAAAATCAAAAAATATATTGATTCCCTATAATAGCATCTAAATCTGTGCAACTTTTCAAAGAAACTCGTTACACCATTGGGTGTGGCGAGTTTTTCGTTATGCGGTGTGGTCGTTGGGGCGTTTTGTTTTGTCATTGTAAAATTGAAATGTTGTGATATAATTGATTTGAAAGTTGGTGCTATTATGTATAATAATATTTCTCTGCCTGATTTTACACACAGCCCTATTGATATACATTCTCACTTCAATCACGGCTCGATATTTGATTGTTCGGGAGATGAACGTCATATTAGAGAATTTGATTTTTTTGAGTCGGTATATCATAATGCGAACGTTTCGCAGGTTGGCATATCCACCTTTGCATCCGTGCTTGAACATACGGAATGTATCGTGGAAGAAAATGAATATTTACATAAACTGATAGATAAAAAAGAATGGGTGTATCAGTGGGTGGTTATTGACCCAAGGCAAAAAGAAACCTATATACAAGCAGAAAAAATGTTATCGCATTCCAAGGTTTTGGGCATTAAAATACATCCGGATTATCACGGATATAATATTTTAGATTATGCAGACGAGCTCTTTTGCTTTGCAAACAAGCATAAGGCAGTCGTGTTAATGCATCCCCAACATATATCAAAAATGCCATCGCTTGTCGATGACTATCCCGATATGAAACTTATAATAGCACATTTGGGTTCTATGGAGCATATAGATGCTATCGCCAATGCCCGTCACGGCAATATTTATACAGATACCTCGGGTGGCGCAAGCAATTTAAACAACATCATTGAGTATGCTGTAAAACAAGTAGGCTCTCAAAAAATACTTTTTGGAACGGATACCTATTCATATGCTTTTCAATTTGGAAGAATTGCTCTTTCAACGCTTTCTTTTGAAGAGAAAGAAAATATTTTATGGAAAAATGCAACCAACCTATTTCCAAAAGCATTCAAATAAAAAATATCTAAACCGTATAACTTGAATTAAATCAACGAATTTGTCAAGGAGAAATACGCTATGGAACATATATTCAAAGGTAAATGGATAACAAATTCAGAATTCGCCAACTTAAAACCAAGAAATGTTTTTCACAAGCAGTTAGATAAGGTTGATTTGCCTTGTGATGAACATAGGAACAGACACATTTTATTCAGAAAAAATTTTTATTGCGATAATTCAGGTAATAATGCACTGATTTATATTTCTGCCGACGATTATTATAAGCTTTATATCAACGGACAGTTTGTAGCGCAAGGACCTACTCCTTCCTATCATTTCAATTATAATTATAATGTAATTGACGTTAGTAAGTATCTGCAAAAAGGAGAAAATCTGATTGCTGTCCACACTCTGTATCAAGGGCTTATCAACCGTGTTTGGCAAAGCGGTGACAATCGTCACGGATTGATTCTTGATTTGGTCATAGACGAAAAAACAGTTGTTGCAAGTGATGAAAGCTTTAAAACAAGCCCTCATACCGCCTATACTGAAATGGGCACTTGCGGTTATGAGACACAGTTTTTAGAAAGATATGATTCCAACGCAGCAGAGGTTGGATTTGCTTCTTTCGACTTTGATGACAGCAGTTGGGAAAGCTCTCAAATACACAGATACGCTGACCATACGTTGACTTTACAGAAAAGCGGTATGCTTGAATTTGAAACCATTTCACCGGTCAACACCACCGCTGTCGAAAACCGAATCTTGTATGACTTTGGCTCCAATTACGTGGGATATTTATGCGTACGCGCTAAAGGTAAAAAAGGCGACGTTGTCACCGTGCGGTGTGCGCAGGAATTAAACGACGATGGTACCTTGCGATACAGCCTTCGTGCAAATTGCGTCTACGAGGAAGAATGGATTTTATCCGATGGAGAAAGTTTCCTTGACTGGTTTGATTATAAGTCGTTTAGATATGCACAGCTCTCTATCCCTGCAGGTGTAGAAATATTGGATGTTTGTTTTTGTGTAAGGCATTATCCCTTTGAACTTAAGACTCAATTAAGACCTGAATATACTTCAAACGAAGACTTGAAGAAAATTTGGAGTTTGTGTGTCCATACTCAAAAGTACGGTGTGCAGGAAGTTATACAAGACTGTATGGAGCGAGAAAAGGGCTTTTACCTTGGTGACGGATGCTATACGGCGCTTACCAATATGCTTCTGACGGATGACGATTCTATGGTGCGCAAACTCATTGACGATGCTTTTTCCACAACCTTTATCAGCGATACCCTTGTAACCTGTATGTGCTGCTCCTTTATGCAGGAAATTGCGGAATATCCCTTGATTTTAGTGTATCTTGTATTGTGGCATTACAACTATACGGGTGATAAAGAATATTTAACGCAAAATTTTGCAAAGGTCACTAAATTGCTTGAGGCATTCCGCAACGCTTATGAGAAAGATTATCTTTTGAGAAATCTTGATAAATGGTGTGTGGTAGAGTGGCCGAAAAATTTTCAACACGAGTATGACGTGGATATTCGTGAAGGGCAGATTTGCAAGGAAGCACACGTTTCCATAAATGCTTATTATATTGCGGCGATACGAACTGCTAATGCAATTGCCACTATTTTGAGTTTGCCCCAATATCGAGACGAAGCACCGCTCATCTCTGCTTTTTACACTGCTTTTTATGACAAAGATAACCATCTTTTCAAGGATGGCGAAACCACAGAACATATCAGTCTGGTCGGCAACAGTTTTGTGTATGGACTTGGTCTTTGCTTGGACGATGAATTCCAACAAAAATTCTTGTCGATGATAAAAAAGCAGGGCATCAGTTCCCTTTCTTTTTTCTGCACATTCCCTGTTTTTATGGGATTTGTAAGAAACCGCCGATATGACCTTATAAAGCAATGCCTTCTTAATGATGGCGCGTGGAAGCGCATTTTGAAGGAAGACGGAACTACAACCTTTGAGGGCTGGGGAAAAGATACCAAATGGAACACATCCCTTTTCCATTTGACAATGTCTTACGCCGCAACCTTTATGGCGGACGTTGATTTAAACGCGTTGTTTAACGGTATCTGAATCGGTGCCAATTGCCAAATAATCAAAGCCTTGGTATTACAATTACCAAGGCTTCTTTACATTTACATTTTTAATTATTGGTATACTACTCCATTCGCTATCGCCCGTAACCGTTTACAGCCGAAAGCTTTATTTTTATGCCAATATTCCCGATGCGCTTTCAGCATCAAGATACAATATAAAGTCGGGATGCTCTTTAAGGAGCGTTGCGGGAACAAGATTTGTGGTGGCCTTTGCATTGATGGTCTTTTTAACAGCTTCGGCCTTAACCGCATATGGAACGCAGGACACTATTCTCTCGCACTGCATAATCTGATAAGGTGTCATAGACACCGCCTGAGTCGGTACGTCATCTATGGTGGCAAACCAACCCTCGCCCATCTGCTGACGCTTGCATGCATCATCAAGGTTGACTATAATATATGCCTCTTTTGTATCAAAATCTGCCGGTGGGTCATTGAATGCTATATGTCCGTTTTCGCCGATACCGATAAGACCTATATCAATGGGGGCGCTTCTGAGCGCTGCGGTAAGGTCTGCAATTCCCTCCTCTGTGCCGTCTACGAAATGGACCGCCTTCAAAGGTGCTACCTTATCAACAAACCTTTCTTGCAAATATTTACGAAAGCTTGCAGGATGTGTCTCGGGCAGATCAACGTATTCGTCAAGGTGAAACATCTCTACCTTATCCCAAGCGATCCCCTCCTCTTTCGTCAAGGCTTCAAGGGTATCAAACTGCGATGCTCCTGTAGAAAGGACTATACGTGCGCTTCCCTTTTCTTTAATTACGTCACGCAAAACATTTGCTACGTGCTTTGCGGCGCTTTCACCCAATGCGTAACGGTCTTTTGTTATTCTTATTTCCATAATGATATCTCCTTTATATTGTTTACAGCGTCACACTATAATTTAATTGTACTTCATTCCGTGTTTTGTGTCAAGGTCATTTGTTTGCGATTTGCCCTTAAACTTTGGTTATATAATTTAAAAAGCACTGTTTAAGACAGATTTAAATCTTTTATCTTTTCAAGACGAAAAATTTATGTTATAATTATGCAAGCTTACGGCACGTCTTCTCAGGAAACGCTAAATAATAATCGGTGGGGAGTAACAACTATGACTATCATAAAAAACGCTCGTATCGTCACGGCAGACGGCATTAAATACGGCTCCGTTGCCTATGAAAACGGAGTTATAACCGAAGCGACCGCACAAACCCAAAGTGAAGAAATAATTGACGGCGGCGGAGCATATCTGTCCGCAGGATTTATTGACTTGCACACACACGGCGGAGGCGGTCACGATTTTATGGACGGCACCGTTGAAGCTTTTCTCGGGGCAGCCCGACTTCACGCAAAGCACGGAACGACCACTCTTTTGCCCACTGCTACCTCCGGTACCTATGAGGAAACCTGCGCTATGTTTGACACACTTGAACAGGCACAAAAAAACAACACCTCAGGTGCCGATATGCCCGGACTGCATCTTGAGGGACCATATTTCTCACCTGCCCAAGCAGGCGCGCAGGACCCTCGTTTTCTTAAGTTGCCGACTCCCGAAGAGTACATTCCCATACTTGACTCCACAAACAAAATATTACGTTGGTCTGCGGCTTGCGAGCTTTCAGGTGCATTTGAGTTTGCCGAAGCCTGCCGCGACCGCGGTGTTCTTTGTTCTATCGGTCATTCCGATGCTGATCTTGCAACAGTAGAGTCGGCTATCAAGCACGGATTTACTCATCTGACCCATTTTTACTCAGGTATGAGCAGTGTTCACCGAGTTAACGCATACCGTGTTTGCGGTGTTGTTGAAGCAGGCTACTTGCTTGACGATTTGACAGTAGAAATTATTGCCGACGGTTGCCATCTGCCTAAGGGCTTACTACAAATGATATACCGCTTTATCGGTCCCGACAGAATCTGTCTCGTTACCGATTCTATGCGCGGTGCGGGATTCCCCGACGGAACTGAAAGCATTCTTGGAAGCCTTACCAACGGTCAGACCGTCATCATTGAGGACGGTGTCGCTAAAATGCCCGATAGACAATCCTTTGCCGGAAGTGTTGCCACCGCAGACCGATTGCTTAAGACAATGGTCAACATAGCAGAAGTGCCGATTTGTGATGCCGTTAAAATGCTGACCGAAACTCCCGCACGCATTCAGAGACTTACCGACCGCGGAACTCTTGAAATCGGTAAAAGGGCAGATATAGTTCTTTTTGATGACGATTTTAATATCCTCCGCACCGTAGTGGGTGGTAAAACAGTTTTTGAAAAATAAAGGCAACGGCAGGTGATTCGTCTTGTAAGATAAACCACTTGCAAATCAATTAGAAAGTTACCTATAATTAAAATTTGACGGAGATTATATTATGACAAGCTATATTTTTGCTTTTCTTGTTGGAGTTATATGCATTGTTCTTGGCATTTCAAATATGCGAGGAAATATCTCATCTTTACATTCATATCATAGAAACAGAGTTTCTGAAGAGGATAAGCTTCCCTTTGGAAAACAAGTAGGCTTGGGCATTGTTATTGTTGGAATCGGTATAATAATATTCAGTATTCTGTCTGTTGTAACTCTATATACCGAAAACAACCTTTTTACATTAGTTGGTACCGCAATTTTGATTATTGGTATTATTGTGGGGCTCGTTATAAGTTTTAAAGCTATGATTAAATATAACAAAGGTATATTCTAATCATAAAGTTCCTGTTAATATTGAGTTTATAATAATATCTGAATCAATATAACGTGCAAAAAACTCCCTAACCTTACGGCTTGGGAGTTTTTTGTAACTTAAAACTGCGGTCAATCAATATTTTTTCTTGATTACAGATAAAGCTTTATTATAATCCAGTTTTGTTTTGTGTTTCAGATCCATAGGTAATTTTCTAAAACGAACGTAAACAACATCATTTCGTTTATGGGAAACCGTTCCCTCATAGCAAAAATAGATTCTTCCGCCATACACCAAAGAAAATCCTTTTTTGACTTTTTTATTATTTGAAAGGATTTCCATATCCATCAAATAATTATAATGATCCACAGAAGAAAAAGCTTTTCTTCCAACAATATGCAGTCCGTCCGCATCAATATATCCAAGGTCGTTGCTGACTTGTTCTTTAGAATCGGTCAGCACCACATTGCCTCGGGAGCATATCTGCCCTACCCCGTTTTTATCTGTGTTCAAAAGGGATATTTCTACCCCCGTAACGTCTGTGGAAAGGGCAAAGGTTCTGCTAAATGATTTTAAATCCGCCTTTGCCATAAGCACACACTCACTGGAGCCGTAAACATAAGAGATTTCGGCATTTGGGAAGTTGGCGTTTATCCTTTCGATTTCTCGTGGATAAAGCATTGCTCCGCCAATTGACACCCTTTTGACGAAAGGAAGGCAAGTCTTTAGCGCCAACAAATCGGCAATAGGCGCCAGCACAGCGGTTACACCATACTTCTTTATTTCTTCTTTTTTGATTTTTTGGGATATTACACAGGTAAGTCCGTTAAAGACAATAAACAATGCATAAATAGGAAGCTTTGAAAAAACTACGTCTTTCTTGCCGACAGATATATTTTCGGTTAAAACATTTATCTGTTCTTCAAGATCCTTTACGCTTCTGTATATTGGTTTGGGGTCACCCGTTGTGCCCGATGTAAAGGTAGTAAGCACAGTGCGGTGCCCATCGGTATTCTGAACACATACACCATCATCGAAAGATGAATACTTATCAATGGAAATAAATTCAAGGTCGTTTCCTATAACAGACTTTAAAAGCCTTGTAAAGCCATTGCAACAAACATATTTAATATTATTGCTTTTTAAAACCCTGCCGATACGTTTAATATCCCTATAAGAATCCATCACTACAAGATTTATGCCGTAGTACAATCCGGCAAACATAAGAAGATAAAATTCATAAGACGGCACAACAAGTATCAGCGCCTTGTCGCCGGCCACAAGCCCTTTGCTCTTCAAAAGGTTGACGGTGCGGTACATATCCGACAGCAGTTTTTTAAAAGATATACGGCGCCCGTGATAAACAAAGGCTGTTTTGTTTTCGTTTTCTTTGCAGGTGGCAATAAACCTGTCGATAATAGACCTTTCCATATGTCAGTCCTTTTCATAACGGTAACAGTGAAGATAATAAAACGTACGGTTGTTGGTTTGATCCAGTTCGGTTTCCTTTAAGCCCGATAGATGCCGCTCAATCATCATATTATAAAGCAGCACCTGTCCGCCTGAATTTAGCGCCTTACAAATATTCTTTGAAAGCATTTCGGTAGTTTTCCCATCCATATATTCAAATATATCTGACAAATACATAAAGTCATATCTTTTATTGCTTTTGATCTCTTCTTGGAAGGAAACCTTTTTGATTTCTAAACGGGAAATATTCGCCTTGATCTTATAATAGTTTTCCTTTACAAGATAAGCAGGTAAAGCGATCATTCTTCCCTGCACGATATACTGAAGATAGGGATTTTCTATATTAAGATTGTTTTCAACGCAAAGCTCAAACTTGCTTTTTTGCATCGAGGCAAGGCCGCCCTTTGCATACGCAAAATAATCTTTATCACGCCCGAGGATTTTCATTACCGTTTTTGAAAAAAAGAGGTTGAAAAGCATCCTGAATCGCAGATTGTTGAATTTTGTTTTATAAACCGTCCTCTGCTCATTCAGGTCCTTGGCTGACATAAAGCTGTCAATAGTTTTTTGAGAATTGGTTTTAGACAAAATATGCTTTTTGAAAATTTGAAAATAATTCTCAAACCTACCGCAATTTATCAGACCCACTTGGGAAATAAGAAAGAAATGATTGTCGAAATATTCACGGGTCTCACTGTCTAAATACCCTTTTATTTGGTCGTAAATAAGTCCACTGTCACCCTTCCCAATACCCAAAAGGGTCAAAAACTGCTCATACTCAAGATGCTCTATGCCGCATTTTTTAAGCTTACACAGAAAAATCTGGGTGTCATTATAGTCGATTGCCAGAACGGATTCGGGATTGAGAAGCAAAAATGCCAAGGCATTATCCAAGCTCGAAGCCACCGTCAGAATAGACCTAGGGCTGCCCTTTATATTGTTTAAGGCAAAATCCGCATCCTCATGGCAGTTGCTGTAGTGAATATATGATGCTTCTTTATAATACCGACGCATATTCTTTCTTATCTTCTTCAACCGTCACTATCCCCTTTACTCCGTCTAAGGTCACCAAAGCACCGTCTGATATACGCTCGGTGACGTTTTCTATGCCTACAACAGCCGGCAGATTCATTTCGCGAGCCACAACAAAGCTGTGTGAGAGCATACTTCCGTGTTCTACAATAAGTCCGGCTGCTCTTGGAAACAGACCTATCCAGCCCGGATCGGTGCGTTTGGTCAAGATTAACTCGCCTGGCAACAATATATCGTTAGGTGAATTCATCAGCCGAACGCGAGCGGTAACAACACCTGCGCCGGTGGGAATACCGCACAACCCGCCACCCTCGGCGGTTTGCCTTACAGGGAGCACTTTATCACCGTAAAAAACAATGCGGTCATAGGTGGGCTTTTGACGGTTTTGTTCCTGCTCAAGTTTTCGCATTTTAATCAAGCTTTTAAAGTCGCCGTTGCCGCTGAACACCTCCTGCTTTGTAAGATAAAAGATATCTCGCGGGTCATCTATTCTGCCGTCGTTATAATAATTACGCCCATATGCCAAAAAGATATTTCTGACAACAGAATAAATATAGGTCCTTTTAAGCCGAAGCCTTTCTCGATTTTTAATGAATTTTTTTGTTTTCTCCCCAAGTCTTCTCAGTTTTTTCGGAATGTCGGTATTATCACATACGGGTTGGTCTAAGGTGAATCCCAAGGTTTGCTTAATTGCTCGGTAAAGTAAGGTTTCGTCCTCTATCATAGTTATGGTTTCAAGCTTTAGTTCGTCACCCACCCTTGCGCCAAACTCTAACCGATAACGGTTTAATGCCTCTGATATTTTTGAATCATTTTTATATTTGACGGCAAGCCGGTCTTCGGTAAGATTTTCAAAATCCCAGAGCAACTCTTTGTCGGATCTTATTGTTTCAACTATATTGATAAGTTGGGTGGCGCTGCCGACGCTTTTTACATTGCCATGATTAGAAATGTATTTATTTAACGTTTCCTTTGAGATGTTAAGCTTTTTTGCCTTTTCCCTTAACATTCCGAAATATATCATAACGGCACAGTCATTTATTATCGGCACAACAAATTCTTTAACTACCTTGCTCTCAATGGTGCAAAATAGCTCGTACAGTTCTTCGTTGCTGCCTGAAATAGTTCTGCCGTAGTAGGGTAAAACGATCTGGTCAAAGCGTTTTTCAAACCTATCGGAAATGGCATCAATCTTAATTAGCTTGCCTGCAAGTGCAACAACTATCTTGATCATATCAATAAGATTAAGACGAAGTTTTTTAAAGCTGTCGGTACTGCTCTTTACACCCATCATTCCTTCCATATGTGATGCCGTTTTTTTGGCAGGAAAGATGGAATTAACGTGATACCAGCTGTTCATATTGTAGTATATTTTGCCCTCGTACATATACAGCATTTGAGCAAGGGACGGCTTAAGCTCGTCCAATATTTTTTTGCGAACCTTACCGCATTTGAGGGTTGCGGTATAGACGTCGCGGTAAACATCCTTTGCAAAGGTATATGTAAGCGGAGAGGTTACACCAAAATAAGATTCTATTATATTGGAATTGTCGATAAATAAGCTTCTGTTTTTAGGATTTATATCCTTATATGCTACTACGGGGCGTGCTTGCAAAAAGTACACTGTGTTATTTACTACCGAAAACTCTATATCAAGAAAACACTCGGTTTTTTGAGAAACCGTTTTTATCATTTCAAGAATAGCTTTAAGCTGTTTTTTTGTGAGAATATCTTCTCCGCGAAGTTTAACGTCTTTTCCGCTCAAGGTGTAAGTAGAGCCCGAAACAGAGCCGTCGACAATGCCTTCACCAAGCCCTTTTGTCACAGAAATAATAATTTCATCGGGATTGTTGGTAACCGGATTTATTGTAAATGCGACTCCCGAAAGCTCAGCCGCTACCATTTCCTGAACTATAACAGCAATGCCTATATTCTTTGTGTCCATCTCATTGATTTTGCGGTATTCAATGGCTCGCTCAGAAAATGCACTGCGGTAAACCTTAAAAATATGCTCAAGAACATCCTCTTTTTTTACATTCAAAAAAGAAGAATGAATACCTGCAAAGCTGGCAGCTGCCGAATCCTCATCAACTGCAGAGCTTCGCACGGCATAAAGCTTGCGGCTATCCAGTTTTGAATTTAGCTCTTCTTGTAATTTCTCGGCAAGGGAGCTATCCTCCATATAATGAGAGAAGTAGCTCGCAGGGACTACCAATAAAGTCGGTGTGTTGGGTACATTTAAACTAAAAAGAGTGTGCGCTTTTCCGCCGATCTCCCGTACGTCTGCAACCTTATCAATCAGAATCATCAGAACACCTCTTTCGCAAAATGATTATAATATCAAAAACTATAACAACAGCTATGATAAGCGGAATCCATCGGCTGTAAAGAAAAACAGTGTTAAATAGCGCTATCAATATAGCAGGAAGGAAAAGGGGTTTTATAAAATCTCGGTATTTTTCTTTGATCAAAAACTGTACCAATACGATTATAAGCGGCAATAAAACCCAATAAAGTGCCAAAAACAAAGCCAAGCACAACAAAGCAAAAAAGACGCCTAACACCAAAAACACAAGCGTTTTTCTTCCAATTAACGCCTTGCCAACCCGTTGGTCACCTTCAAAATCCAAAATGTCATCGCACAGCCTTATAAGATATGCCATCAGAACAGTAACGACAAGCCCCACAACGTAAAGTCCGTCAACAGATGAAAATACAACACCCATTATCAAATATGAACAAGCTGCTAAAACACCGGGGAGAAGATACCGCTTTATTGCCAACACATTACCACCATCTTTTAGAATATATCTTTGCCTTTAACATTATCGAGTTATAATTCAAATCAGCGTATTCACAAAGCATCCTAAGTTCCTTTTCGGCAAGGTGCTTATCTATCTTTTCCGCCATTTTCAGAGTGGCCTCCTCTTTTGTGACTATACCTTCGTTTATCATAACCGAATACTCCGGCATCAGATGAGATCGCCTTGCAACTATGTTTTTTAAATAAAGTGCACCGTTATGAATAAGACAATCGAAATGCTCAGCTTCGGTTTCTACCCTCCAGGATGTGTTTTTCTCCAAAAAATCCACAATGTCCCGATGGTCGTACGGATGATAAAGGAAGTAAGCAATGAAGTCTCTGTATCTCTTTGTCTTTGTATCCACAAGCAATTGGTTTTTTATATCGGATGCCAGTTGTTTGTCTACAAGCAAATCTATTTTGCCGATAATATCGCTATAAAGAGCGTTGAGGTCTGTGGGTTCATCCTTAAGTCCGGCATCGATAAAGGGCCGAAAAACATCACTACTGCTGTCTGAAAGCCCTCTAAACATCTGATAGGTAGATCTTCCGTGAATACCAACCCGAGCATTTATCCGCGAGGCATAGTTTATCATTGCCGCGTAGCCCAAAAAAGAACATGCAATGCAGGGTGACAAGTATCTTGACACAATATATTTATAGGTCTTTTTCAGCAAAAAATCGTCATATACAACATATTCATGCTCTACCCCGATCTCTTTAACCAATCGATCGATTTTAGACCTTGCTTCTTTTGACATAAAGCCGTTATCTAACGTATAAGCCTTTACCTTAAGCTTATAATCCTTAACCAGCTTGTAAAGCACATACGTTGAGTCTTTGCCTCCGGAAAACCCCACCGCTGCATCATAATCATAATTACCGGGCACCGTTATTTTATTTAAAAACAGCTTTTTTAAATGATCATAATCCTTAATCAAGGGTTTATAACTATCGTAGCAGCTACAATGTGAGCAAAGGCCCTTTTCATCAAAGGTTATGTTTTTGACAGTTGTGTCGTTTACACAGCGTGTGCAGCACCGATTATTTTTCATTATCAAACTCCAGCAGTGCATATTTCTTTTGTCTTACGAATGTGTTTTTAAAGAGGGCAAAGCTTTTTCTGGATCTAAGATTTTTAAAATGGTGAAGAACCTGAGTCTGTCCGCTTTTCTCCATCATTCTGTAAGAACTATCCACAAGGCAGTACAAAATGCCAATATTGTTGCGCTCTTCTTTTTTTACGGCAATGGTCTTGCAAACATAAAATCGTTTTTCCGGATCTTCATAGCAAAAGCAGAATGCCACCGGTCTGTCAAAATGATAGATCATTACCAGATCGGGCACTATTCCCTTAAGCCCTTCTACATAAATATCAATGAAATCCTGACAGCTTATGGGCTCATAAAAATACGCATCGTCAAAAGCCTCCACCGCCACCTTATAAATATCTTCCAGACGCTCGTAAACTGCGTCACCGTACAGCTCTTCCACACGGTATTCGTCAGAAAGCTTGGCTCGCTTTGCTTTTTTCCACATAAAGTGGTCTATCTCTGCCAACACTGAAACATATTCCTGATGTATTTTAAATCCGTTGTTCAAGAAGGTCGATATCTCTTTTTCACCTTTACAATCGGGATAAAGATGCCAATCAAAATTATCCATTGCAAATCTGTAAGGGTAATAGGTATTAGAGTCTATTGGGCCGATAAGCTTACCTTGGCAAACAGACTTCAGTTCGTTTACCACTCTTTCAAAATTCTCGTCAACGCATTTTACAAATCCAAAATAGGTGGTAGATTCGTCTTTGTGCATAAGTGTAACTTGATTATCACCACAAGAGATGACCCTATACGGTTTGCCCGAGGTCTGACGCTCCTTAATATTGATTTTGTCAACAACTTCAAGCAGTTCAAGCGGTTTATTGATGGCATAATCATATTGCCCACACAGCTTATAGCCGTATTTGGCATAGCAAAAATATTGGGTATATCGATCTGTTAATGCATTATAATCGTCAGTGCAATCCCCCACAAAGAGCATTTTGCCACTAATGATTTTGGCGATTTTTGCAATATTTTCGTTTTTCTCTCCGTCTTCAATGGTGTATATACCCGTTATATGCTTTGCGGTGTTTGAAATATGTACAAAGGTGTCGGCATATGCTCTGGGACAGTTGGAAACAAGATATATTTCATATTTTTCAGACAAACAGGAAAGCAGCTCGCCGATACCCTCAAAGCAACAGTCATCCCGATGAGAAAGCAGATATTCTATAGACAGATCAACCGCGCGGTAGGAAAGTTCGCGCTGATCTTCCACCGAGGGAAACAGGTTTATAAGGACTTCTTCCAGCTTAACTCCCAAATATTCTTTAACTGCACTGTCAGACATACGCTCGGTAATACCGTAAAGTTCACACAGTTTATGGTAAGCATATATATATGATGATCCGGTCTGCCACAAGGTGCCGTCCAAATCAAAAATTATTCCTTTCAGCATTTTTACAACTCCTATATATACTTGAGGGTTTTTAGACTAAAAATCTTTCATTATTTTAGCATATTTTGAGGAAAAATGCAACATTCGGAACTATGAACGGTATCTGGACATAATTTAACTTTCAAAAATGTATTAAATATGGTAACGGTCTGTTGCAGGGAAATATTCAAACCCATAACAAAAAAACAAGTCGTAACGGCTTGGGATTTTTTACAAAGTAAGAATTGGTTTCCCGTTGAAAAAATCCATTATTTATGTTACACTGTATAAAACAAGGGAGGCGTAAATTTTGTCTAAAGATATTTTTATTTCATACAGAAACGACGGATGCAGCAACCAGTTCGCTCACCGATTGGCAAGTGACCTGATGGAATTGGGATACAGCGTTTATTTTAACCCTAACGAGCAACATAGTGACTGCTTTCCCGAACGTCTTAAAAATGCCGTCAGAGAATGCAAAGACTTTATATTAGTCCTCTCCCCTGCTTGCATAGAGCGACTTATGCGAGATGACGACATTGATTGGGTGCGAGAAGAAATTCTGACTGCCAAAGCAAACGGCAAGCACATAGTTCCCGTTTTGGTAGACGGTGCGGCAATGCCCTCAAGACCTGAGGATATGCCCGAAAGCTTAAGCTTTCTGCCTTACGTGGATGCCGTCAAGCTGCCCGATGAATATATGAACTCTCCCTTTACCACTCTGCTTGTGGGACTTAACTCCAAGCAGGACGGACGAGACAGATATAAGGATGCCTTTAACAGCAATCCCGATTACCCCGTGGACCAAATTTTCAGTCAGCTGTCTGACCAAGCCAAAGAGGGCAACGTTGAGGCTATGTATGAGCTTGCCATGATTCACTACTACGGTGTAACCTCTGCCGATGGGCAGTCAAGCTTTGATTATGAGCAGGCGGTTTATTGGCTTCGTCTGGTATCGGAAGCCGACCATCCTTTGTGCCACGAGGCAGAAAACATCCTTGCCCGTATGTACTATAACGGCACCGTTCCCGCAGAGCCTCAATCCTACGAAAAGGCAATGGAATACATAGAGCGTGCCGCACCCTATAGCGAATATGCAAAGTCCCAAAAGGCATACCATTTAAGAGAAGGCATAGGTTGTAAATTTGACTTTAACAAATACTTGGATTTTCTTAAAGAGGACTTTGACACCGGCGATAATATGAGAGCTGTCGGTCTTGCAAATTTCTATATAAAATACGGCAAGTACGATGAAGCAATGGCGGTCTATGATTCCATAGAAAACCTGACTCCCGACATAAACTATCAAATCGGTATGCTTTACCGCAATGGTGTGCTTTCTGACCCGCCAAATCCCGATTTTATGCAGGCGGCTTACTATCTGCGAAATGCGGCTGACGAAAATCACGTTAACGCCGCCTTTGAATACGGTATGCTTTGCTTCCGCCCGACAGGCAGATTTCGCAAGGATTTTCGCAGTGCGGAAAAATACCTGAAGATGGCGGCTGACGGCGGCCATGCAACTGCGCAGTACGTTCTTGGATTTATGTACAAATCAGGTCACGTCACCAGAGATTTGCCTTTGGCGGTGGAATATTTTGAAAAGGCAAAGGCTCAGGGCAATTCTTTCTCTGCTATGGAGCTTGCCTCCCTATATCAGCAACCCGAAGTGCAGAACTATCAGCGCGCCTATGAGTGCGCTTTGATGGCGGCTGAACACGGCGTTGCCGAGGGTGAATTCCTTTTGGCAAATCTGCTCTTTTTGGGCAGAGGTTGTGAGCCTGACGTCAATAAGGCGTATGAGCTTTTCAAAAAAGCGTATGCCCACGGAATCCACTACGCATCGGTAATGGTTGCGCGTATTGACAAGCTTAAAAATGAAAAACATATATAAAGCTGAAGCAACTTAACAAAAACTCGCCACACCCGTTGGTGTAGCGAGTTTTTTGTGGTGTATTATTGACAACGCTGTAAATAAACAATATAATACACATATATTTTTATAAGGATTTGACTGACGCATGAACAAAAAACTGATTTTGGTTGCTTCACCGCCTGCTTGCGGAAAAACCTATGTTTCTCAGCTAATCGCGAAAGCGGTAGACCACATCGTTTATCTGGATAAGGATGACCTGTGCGACTTAATTAGAGCCGCTTTTGCCGCTTCAGGCAACGAATTAGATATGGATGGAGATTTTTACAAAAACAATCTTCGTTGTGCCGAATATTCCACTATTGTAAACATCGCATTTTCAACACTTAGATTTGAGGATAAGGTTATTCTTAACGCGCCTTTTGGCAAAGAGGTTCGCAATACAGAATATATGAAAACGCTTAAGGACAAGGCTAACAAAATGGGTGCAGAACTTTTGCTTATTTGGGTTACGGCACCGCTTGAGCTTTGTTATGAAAGAATGAAAAGCAGAAATTCGGACAGAGATACTCTAAAACTAAAAAACTGGGATGAGTATGTCAAAAAAATCAACTACACCCCACCTTATGAGCTTAAAGATAAGAATGCCGTTGACCGATTTGTAATTTTTGATACCAAAGACGATGAGGCGTTAGAAAAATCTTTAAAAGAAACCATAGAAATGATTTTAGGAGAATAAACTATGCTTAACAGAGAAGAAATTATAAAAGATATTGAAAAAAACAAAATCATTGTTATTATGCGCGGCTTTACAAAAGAGCAGCTTATTTCTGCAGTTGACGCTATGGAAAAAGGCGGAATTAAACTGGTTGAGGTTACCTTTGACCAAAGCGGCGCCATAAGTGACGAGACTACGGCAGCTAACATTCGTGCTCTTAAAGAGCATTTTGAGGGTAAAGTCAGAATCGGCGCAGGCACCGTTATGACCGAAGAACAGGTTGAGCTTGCCTACAAGGCAGGTGCAGAATTCATTATTTCTCCCGACTGCTATGAGCCTGTTATTAAAAAGACCCGTACACTCGGTATGGTGTCTATGCCCGGTGTATTTACCCCATCCGAAGCGGCAAACGCTCACCGATACGGCGCAGATTTTGCAAAGCTTTTCCCCAACTCCGAGGTTAAGCTTTCTTATCTTAAGGCTTTGATGGCTCCCCTTTCACACATCAAGTTTATTTCAGTTGGAGGGGTTAACCACGAAAATATGAAGGATTATCTTGATGCAGGCGCAAAAGGTATTGGCGTGGCTACCGGCATTGCCGATAAAAAGACCATATTGGCAGGCGATTACGAAGAACTGACCCGTCGCGCAAAACTGTTCACCTCTCAGCTCTAACCAAACAGCCTAATAGCGAAATTGAAAGCTCAGGCTTACACCTGAGCTTATTTTTTTACAGCGCCTTATTTTTGTTGAATTCATCCGCCGATTATGTTATACTACACACAAGGCGGATTCCTTACCATCAAATCACAGGAGGTCTTTTTATGAAATGTCAAAAATGCGGTTTTGAAATTCAGGAGGGTATGGGCTTTTGCTCAAAATGCGGCACCGCAATTACCTATACTTCTCAACCTGAACAGCCTGTTCAGTCTGAGCCATCTGTAAATATCTTTAACCCCTTTGCAGAAAGAATAATGTCTGTGGTGCAGGACAAATTGTTTTTGACGATTTGTATTTTAATGACTGTTTCTTGCGGTTGTTCTGTTTTAAGCGGTTCACTGCCTGACATTATAAGTATTTTGTTCACGATTTTCCTTTGGCTTGCCTTTGCAAACGGTCAAAAAGGCGTTCTGCCTACAGAACATTTAAAGTGTGTAAGCGGTACCGTTTATGCCAATTACGTTATAGCAAACGTTGTTAGCGGCATTTTTATTGTGTGTGGAATTATCTTTTTGAGTTCTTTTGGTTACGCTTCAAAGCTTGGGGAATATTACATTTACGAATTGATGAATAAACTTGGGCTTAGTCTTAACCTTGTCGTTGATATTGCTCAGATAAGCCTTGCAGCAATATTCTTAATATTCGGTTTTGCGTTTATTTTTGCCGCCGCTTTGATGTTAGTCTTCAATCTTTTGGGTATGAAGAAAATCCACCGCTTTGTTAAGTCGGCTTATCAATCGGTCAACTCTCCTGCTCCTTATTTTGAAAACCCTGTGGGTGCAAAAAATTGGCTTATGTTCTTTGGCGTGTGCAGTGTTATCTCATCTCTTTCAGCCCTTAACTCAGGTCTGCTTGCTTTTGTTGCGTCCGCCTGTGCAGGTGTTGCAGGCATTCTTGGTTCAGTGCTAATTGGCAAATACTTTACCTACGTTCAGCAAAACAATATTCTTTAATCAAACATAAAAAAACAGCCGAAAAATCGGCTGTTTTTTATGTCATTTATTTAGCACCACGGCCGCGAAGCACTGCACCGACAGTAGCAAATACTATTTTAACATCCCACCAAAAATTTGCATTGTCTACATAAAAAAGTTCCATTTCCATCCGCTGTTCATAACTGCAGGTGCTACGGGCGTATGCCTGCCAATATCCAGTAAGCCCCGGTACAACACTTAAAAACTTGTCTTTGTTATTGCCGTACTTTTCCAGCTCTTCCTCAATCACCGGACGGGGACCAACAATTGAAAGTTCGCCCTTTAATACATTAAAAAGTTGAGGCAACTCATCTAAACTTGTCCTGCGCAAAAAAGCACCTACACGAGTGATTCTCGGGTCATGATCAAGTTTAAAATTATTATCCCACTCGGTCTTTTGCTCAGGTGTAAAATTCTTTATCATTTTATCAGCATCAATATGCATTGAGCGAAACTTCAAAAGAGGAAGGGTTTTGCCGTGCTTTCCGACACGCTTATGTACATATATTGCAGAACCAGGCGACTCAATTTTAATAAGCAAAAAGATAATGGCCATTGGAATTATGCTTGCGATTATTCCCAAAACTGAAAAAACTATATCAAAAGTTCTTTTTAGCGCCAAATAACTTATCTTTTGAGTAACAACCGATTCATACTCTTCCAAAATAATGTTTTGAGTTTCAGGTTCAGTCATTGAAAAACGCCCCCCTTTCGTCCAAGTCTTATGAAACATTTATACGAATATAACTGTTTATTATATAACAACACTTCACATTTTTATAAAAGCATACACATTACAGTCAGTATATCACACTTGCTTTTAAAAGTAAAGAGTTTGTAAGCTCAATATTATATCTAATTTTTAGCAAAATAAGTAAAAACCAACAGATAAAAGGTATACACCAAAAAATCAATTGACATACCTTTATATGAGGTGTAAAATTATTGTGTATAATTATGTAGTAATATTGTTTCCTTTTATTCTGAAAGCAAGGAGTTAAAATGAAAACGATTTGTAAAAAAATATACAATCTTCTTGAAGGTACAAACGGAATAATTTTCATCATTTATGCGCTTTTTATTACACTGACTCAAGTCTATATTCACACTGTTGACGACGGTGCTTTTTGGATTGGTGCACTGATATGGCTGGTAATTTGTCTTTTGGGCTGCCCTTTCATTCTGAGGCTTGTGAGAAATGCTTCCTTTAACGAAGATAAAAATTGCAAATTTACAATTCACAACAATGTGTGGCGTGTTGTGTTTTTCATTGTGCCGCTTTTGGTGTTTTTGTTCCATTATTTTTTATATTACCCAGGTTGCTTCTCGAACGATTCACTTACACAGTACGAGCAGTGTATGCAAGGGGTATATAACGACTGGCATCCTGTTTTCCACACCTTGTTTGCCTTTAAGCTTCCCCTTTTTATTACACGGGGATGGATTGGCTCTATCGTTTTATTCCAGATGATACTTTTTTCTGCAGTAATCGGATACAGTCTTTGTGCAATCAAGCAGTACACCAACACAGGCTATGCCTTGTTAACAATGCTGTTTATACTCATAAACCCTGAAACATCAAGTATGGCGCTTTTTCCTTGGAAAGATGTTTCTTTTGCAATAGGTGCAATGCTAATGGTGACCTATGGGTTAAAGGTCTATTTCACCAAGGGTGATTGGCTAAAGCGCCCCCTTAATGTCATTTGCTTTGTACTTACTGCGGTGGCAACCACTCTTTTCAGACACAACGCTCTGCTGTTTACAGTACCGTTGGTCTTTGCAGTGCTTTTGTTTGCTTCCAAAAAGCGCGCCCTTGTAATCGCTACTGCCTGTATTCTTTTGATTGGAGCAGTTAAAATGCCTCTTTATGCTGTTTTAAAGGTTGAAAGCCCTGACAGTCGGCAAATTGAAACCCTAGGTCTGCCAATGACGGTTATCGGTGCCGCAGTTACCGTTGACGCCGAAAATGTTGATGAGGATATTTTGGAGTTTGCCTACAAGGTTGCGCCCAAAGAGGTATGGCAAAGCACCTACTACTATGGCTCGTATAACGAGGTTAAGTGGGACCAGCGCACCAACAACGATGTAATTGAAGAATACGGTGCCGCAAAAGTGCTTAATATGGCGGCAAGGTGCTTTAAGGATTGTCCCAAGGCATCCTTTACAGGCCTTATAAAACTAACTGAAGTTGTTTATACTGTCAGCGATGATTATCACCTTTACATCACCCCCTACAGTAGCTTGAGTCAGTATAGCGAGGTGTCGGAAAGCAAGGCAGAGCTGCAGCGATTTGACAAGCAACTGTCTGCCGATTTTAACAAGTTATTCCCTCATCTGTTTATGTATGTGGGTATGATGCATATAATACTGCTTGTTTCTGTGCTTGCCAAATGCAAGCTAAACAAGTGGGCAGACTGGAAAAAGATATTCTTTGTGTTGCCTGTTTTTCTTTATAATTTTGGCACAACACTGTTGCTCACAGGCTCGGGGGATTCTTGCAGATTCTTTTTCTACACCTTTATGCTTACGCCAATTTTATTAGTATTTCTTTATAAAAACCAAAAAGATGGGAGTTCACAACAAATATGAAAAAGGTTCTTATTATCGGTGCAGGTCCTGCAGGACTAACTGCTGCCTATGAATTGATGGACAAATCAAAGGATTATGAGGTTGTTGTTTTTGAAGAAACCGACTGCTTCGGCGGTATCTCAAGAACTGTTAACTACAAAGGCAACCGAATGGATATGGGTGGCCACCGTTTCTTCTCCAAGGTACCTGAGGTTAACGAGTGGTGGGAAAAGATGCTCCCCACTCAAGGTGCTATGCCCTTTGACGATATTGCTTTAGGCAGAACTTCCACTGTTGCAGATGGCGGTCCTGACCCCGAAAAAGACGACCGCGTTATGCTTAGAAGAAACCGTCTGTCAAGAATTTTCTTTAACAACAAATTCTTTGATTACCCTGTTTCATTAAAGTTTGATACCATCAAAAATATGGGCCTTGGCACCACTATTGTTGTAGGCTTCAGCTATCTTAAATCGGTCTTTCATAAGCGTGAGGAAAAATCCTTGGAGGATTTTTATATTAACCGCTTCGGCAAAAAGCTCTACTCAATGTTTTTTGAAAATTATACCGAAAATCTGTGGGGCCGTCATCCCAGCGAAATCTCACCTGAATGGGGCGCACAGCGTGTTAAGGGACTGTCTATAAAGGCTATTCTTAAGGATATTTTCGGCAAAATTTTTAACAAGAAAAACCGCGTGGTTGAAACCTCTTTGATTGAGGAGTTTGCATATCCCAAGCTTGGTCCAGGTCAGTTGTGGGAGTTAACTGCCGCCGATTTTGAGGCTATGGGTGGCACCATCATCAAGAACGCCAAGGTTGTTAAGCTTATAAAGGATGAAAACAACCAATTGACAGGCATTGTTTATGAAAAAGATGGTGAAACCATAACCGTCGAGGGTGATTATGTTATCTCTTCTATGCCTGTTAAGGATTTGGTGCTTGGTATGAACGATGTGCCTGCAGAGTGTGTAGAAATTGCAGAGGGTCTGCCCTATCGCGATTATATGACTGTTGGTGTGCTTGTTCCTAATTTGCAGCTTAAAAACGAGACTAAAATCAAAACCTTGGGCAATATTGTGCCTGACAACTGGGTGTATGTTCACGACAGAAGTGTAAAAATGGGTCGTTTCCAGATTTATAACAACTGGTCACCCTATATGGTTAAGGATATTGAAAACAACGTTTGGGTAGGTCTTGAGTATTTCTGCAACGAGGGTGACGAAATGTGGTCTATGACCGATGATGAGTTTGCCAAGTTTGCAATCAAGGAAATGGCAACTATGGGTCTTATCAAAAGTGAGGACGAGGTGCTTGATTCTCACGTTGAGCGTGTTAAGAAGGCATATCCCGCATACTTTGACACCTATGAGAATATGGATACCCTGCGTGAATACCTTGACTCTATTCCCAACTTGTTCTGTGTAGGCCGTAACGGTCAGCACCGCTACAACAACATTGACCACAGTATGTGCACATCTTTTGAGTGCGTAAAGAATATTCTGTCGGGTGAGACAAGCAAGGATAACATCTGGAACGTTAACACCGAAAAGGAATATCACGAAGAAAAATAAACGGAGCAAGGTATGAAAGAGTTTTTTGAGTTGCTGAAAAAGCTTGATTTGAAGAGCATTTTTATAACCCCCACCAAAAACGGATTTTTGCAATTTTTCAGATATTTGTTTGTGGGTGGTATTGCCACAGTTGTTGATTGGGGCATTTTATTTCTTTTGACCGATATTGCAAAGATTCACCATCTTGTGTCGGCAATCATATCTTTTATTGCAGGACTTGCGGCAAATTTCATTCTTTCAAAAGCATTGGTGTTTAAGCAAAACGAAGCAAAGGTAAATCCTCTTTGGGAGTTTGTCAGCTATGCGGTTATCGGTGTGGTTGGTTTGGGCATAACAGAACTGATTATGTTTGTTATAACCGACTGCTTTAATCAGTACTATATGCTGTCGAAGGTGATTGCTACTGTTATTGTTCTGGCTTGGAACTATCTTGCAAGAAAAATTATAATTTATAAAGACTGATAATAAAACGGTGCTTAAAAAAGTGCCGTTTTATTATAAACTATTGCTTTTTCAAGGATTAGTAGATATAATGAACGAAAAGGGTTATTGTGTAAAAACAAAGGTGATAAAAATGAAGCGAATTTTATTGGTGCTTGCCCAAAATAGATATGATAATGAACTTAGCACAAACTTTTTTCAGTTAAGTTTCTCTTTAATCAAATAAATCAGGAAAATCATTATGAAAAAAACTTATTTTTATGCAGGGGTGTCAATCCTGCTTTGGTCAAGCCTTGCAACCGTTTCAAAACTATTGCTTGGCACTATGAACAGTTACAAGGTGCTTTGCATAAGCGCATTTTTTGCGGCAGTGGCGCTGCTTATCGTTAACCTTTTTACAAAGCGCCTGTCTGTGCTTAAAGCTTACAAATTAAAGGACTACTTAACCATAATTCTTATTGGGCTTCCCGGCACATTCTTTTATTATGTCTTTTTATATTTAGGTACCGACAGAATGCTTGCCTCACAAGCCTTTATCATCAATTATCTGTGGCCTATTATGAGCGTGGTTTTTGCCTGCATTTTGCTTAAAGAAAAGCTGACGATACGCAAAATCATTGCCATTGCAATGTCCTTTTTAGGAGTTATTACCGTTGCAGGCGGTGAGCTTGCAAGCTTCAATCTGCAAACACTGTTTGGTATGCTGTTTTGCATTGGTGCGGCAGTATCCTACGGACTTTTTACTGCTCTTAACCAAAAGTGGCACTATGATAAATTTGTGTCACTGATGCTGTCCTTTGTTGCGGCTTTTGGGCTTAGTCTGATTATAAATCTTGCTATGGGTACCAATATGGGCATCGGCGCTTTTGAAGCATTAGGACTTGGTTGGAACGGACTTACGGTTATGGCAATTGCAACTGTAACCTGGGCATTAGCGCTTGATTCAGGCAAAACGGCAAAGGTATCTAACCTTGCTTATATAACCCCCTTTTTATCACTGGTATGGACGGCAATTTTCTTAAAAGAGCCTATAAATCCTTGGTCTGTTTTGGGGCTTGTTGTAATTGTGCTTGGGATTTTTGTGCAGCTTAAAGAGGGTAAAAAACAAATATCTTAATTCAAGGTATTTTTGTCCGTATTTAAAGTGGCAATTTGTTTTATCGGTTGTATAATGTTTTTTGTAAAAACTTTTGATTTTTATGCAATCAAAAGAAAAACGAAAACTTAACGGCAAAGGGGAAGTTTTATGAAACTTATTCAGCGTATCGGAGACAACGTAGAGTTGGTTGATTTTTTGTTAAACACCCTTGACAAATATCCTAACTCTTTTACAAACGTGTGGCTAAATACCGCCTACGGTTACCCCGCCCAATCGGTGCATTATGAAACGGCAGAGCATTTTGCGGAATATGCAAAAAAATTCCGTGAAAAAGGCGTTACCGTGTCCTTGCAGTTAAGCAACACTTTGGGCCACGGTCAATATATGATGACCCGCGATTGCTCAGGTCTTGTATACGAGGGCTCCCCCGTTAAAAGGATGGTGGGCGCCAACGGTTGCACCGCTGAATACGGATTTTGCTGGAATGACGACTTTTTCAAAAACTACCTTGCCGACCACGTAAGATATTACGTAGAAAAGGTTCAGCCCGCTGAAATCTGGATTGATGATGACCTGCGTGCACGTAACCACGCCCCCGTTGATTTTGGTTGCTTTTGCGATGACTGTCTTGCCACGTTTAACGCTATGCACGGCTACAATTACAATCGCGAGGATTTGGTTAACGAATTTTTGCACGGCGATATAAACGTGCGCGATAATTGGATAAAATTTGTTCGCAAGGGCATGAGCGGTCTTGCTGAAGTAATCGCTAAGGCGACTCACGAGGGTTGCGCAGACACTGTGGTTTGCCTGCAAAACGGATATAACGGCGGCTACACAGGTTACGGTCACGACTATTTGTTTGATACTATGTATAAGGCTACGGGCCACGCACCTATGTACCGTGCAGGCGGCGGCGCGTATCACGCCCACAACCCCAACGAAATGTTGGATAAGGCTGTTCAGATAGCCTTTGACCACTCCCGTTTGCCCGATTACGTTGTCGAGCGTTGCCCTGAAATAGAAAGCACACCCGACACCGCTTTTGGTAAGGTTGCTCGCGGTCACGCCTTCGAGACGGCGGCATATCTTGCAGTTGGTGCAACAGGTATGAGTTATGCTATGCTTGGCGCATTACCCGAAAAGCCTGAATTCTTTCATAAATCCTTTAAGCTGTTTGACGAGCAAAGAGGATATTACGAGCAGTTGGGTGACCTTTCAAGGAAATCCATTGCCGGCGGTATGACCTTTGCTACCTCTAAAAAGGCGCACTTGCGCAAGTTACCTGAAGACGCTACTTTTGGGTCGTCTTTTAACTATAATTCGGAAGAATATGAATGTGCCAATTTTATGCTCCGCAACGGTTTTGCAATGAATTATGAAAACGAAAATAGCGGCATATTCCTGCTTCATCCCAACGCCGCCCGTCAGATGCAATATGATGAGTTGGAGTCTCTTACAAAGAAAAACGTTTTAACCGATGCCGATACGGTTATGTATCTTAAATCCATAGGTATCGACCTTGGTGTTGAGGCAAGAGCGCTTTCAAGTGATGAAGGAATGGCATCAAGCGAAAACTTTACCAATCACAAATTAAACAAGGGTTACCGCTCTGTTTTCACCGCTTCCTTCTTTTCAGGCGGACTGGCTAACTATTACACCATCACCAAGGTGCCCGAAAATGCCGAGATTTTAGGTACCTATAAGATTAAATTCCCAGAGGTAACCTACAATCTGCCTGATGCACCCCACGGCTATACCTCGGTTATCATCCACAATGCTCAGGGTGGTAACTGGGCAATTATGGGCTACGGACTTTGGAAGAGCGTTATCCCCTCTTTCCAACGTGACCGCCTGCTGAACATCATCGATTACATAAGCGGTGACGCACCGGCTGTAAGACCTATCAGTGCCACTCAAGATGTATATTTGCCCAGAGTTTGCAAAGAGACAGGTAAAACCTTAGCAGTCAGCGTAATAAACTGCACCATTGAGCCTCAGGATGACGTTGAAATCATCATCCGCAATCCTAAATCCGATAAGTTCAGATTTATGTCACAGTATGACGGCGAAAAAGAACTTGTTGCTAACAAGGTTGGCAATGATTATATTATAAAACTGCCTGAGATTACCCCTTGGTCAGTAGCAACCGTATTTTGTGACTGACAAAAAATTATCTCCTTAACTCGCTTGAGTTAAGGAGATTTTTTGTTTATTCTTCGTCTATTTTTGCGGTGTCGATTACCTTTTGGGCAAGCTGTGAGGGCATTTCCTCATACCTTTCAAATGCAAGAGTAAACTCTGCTCTGCCCTGAGTTATAGAGCGCATTGCAGTAGAGAAGTCGTGCATTTCACCCATTGGTACCTCTGCCACAACCTCGGTCAGTTTATTGCCCTGAGGATTCATACCCAGCACTCTGCCGCGACGTTTGTTTATATCGCCAATGGCATCACCCATCAAGTCGTCAGGCACGATAACGTTCAGTGTGCCGATAGGCTCAAGAAGTACGGGTTTCGCCTGTGGCAAGCCTGTCTTGTATGCGATAGCGGCGGCAGTCTTGAAGGCCATTTCAGAGGAGTCAACGGGGTGATATGAGCCGTCAACCAGAGTGGCTTTAAGTCCAACAACGGGATAGCCTGCAAGGACACCCTTTACCGCAGAGTCTCGCAGACCCTTTTCAACTGCGGGGAAGTAATTCTTGGGAACGGCGCCGCCGAAGACCTTTTCTTCAAAGAGCAGGTCAATGCCATCGTATGGCTCAAACTCAATCCAAACATCGCCAAACTGACCGTGACCGCCCGACTGCTTCTTATGTCTGCCCTGCACCTTAACCTTGCCCTTGATGGCTTCGCGGTAGGCTACACGAGGCACCTCAAGGCGCATCTCGGCGGCAAACTTGGTCTTTAGTCTGCTTGCGATAACATCAAGATGGGATTCACCCATACCTGACAAAATCTGTTCGCCCGTTTCTTCGTTAAGAGTAAAGGATACGGTTGGATCTTCTTCTATCATACGGATAAGACCGCTTGCAATCTTTTCTTCGTCACCCTTCTTAACGGCGTAAACTGCCATTGAAAGACAAGGATTGGGGTAATCAATACCCTCAAGTGTAACCTTAGCAGAAGCACTGCAAAGTGTATCACCTGTGCGAACGTCACCAAGCTTTGCAACTGCGCCGATGTCACCTGCCACAATCTTGTCGGCATCTTCCTGCTTGCCGCCGCGGAGATATACAGGCTTGCCTACGCGAACCTCTTCCCCTGTGCGTGAGTTAACAAGAGATGCGGATGCGCCGATTGCACCCGACACAACCTTGAACATTGAAAGTTTGCCAACAAATGGGTCGGCTACTGTGCGGAAAACGATAGCCGCAGTGTCGTTAGACTCTTTATATTCAGGAGAATCGATGGCAGAGGGCATAACGCGAGCAATCATATCAAGAGTAAGATCTATTCCCTCGCAAATTTGCTGTGCGCCCGCAAAAACAGGGATTATTTCGCCCGAAAGGATACCTGTTTTGAGTCCGCAGATAATTTCTTCAGGGGTGAAGGCTTCGCCGCCAAAATATTTTTCCATCAAAGCCTCGTCCTGTGAGGCAACTGCTTCGTTAAGCAAATCGAACAAACCGCCGATACCGCTGTCAAGAGGCAGTGGTACCTCGTTGCGCTTGCCGTCGGTATACGTATAAGCCTTGCCTGCCACAAGGTCAACGTAGCCTTTTAACTTATCAGCCTCATAGAAGGGCGCGATAACGGGGCAAATCTGCGCGCCAAAGGCACCTGTCAAACTATTAAGAACTTTATTATAAGCGGCGTGTGCCGAATCTAACTTTCCAATGAAAAAGGCGTGAGGAAGCCCCTTTTTAACACAAAGGTCGTGTGCCTTTTGTGCGCCAACGTTAAGGCCTGATTTACTTGAAAGAACTATTACTGCACTGTCGGCGGCGCGCACTGCCTCGTGCATACCTGCCGCAAAATCGAAAAGACCGGGAGCGTCGATAAGATTATACTTACAGTCACCGTACTCCATAGCGCAAACAGAGGTAAAAAGTGATACCTTGCGCTTTCTTTCTTCGGCGTCGCTATCCATAAACAAGGTGCCGTCAACCGATTTGCCCATACGCTCAACCATACCGCCAAGCAGCAATGCTGCTTCGGCAAAGGTGCTCTTGCCACTGCCAGCGTGGCCAAGCAAGGCAATGTTACGGATTTTTTCGGGTGTGTACTGTTTCATAATAATCATATCCTTTCCGGCTTTTTAGTTGCCGCTTAAATTTAATTAAGGGTCTGTGCCTTTTGATTGTTAGTATTATAACATATTGCACAAAAGATTTCAAGATACTTTATAAAATATATGTGAATTGTGCAAGAAAAGTCGCTTTTTAGTGTAATTATAAAAAAATTACGGTTACTTTAACAAAAGTAACCGTATAATTTTGTGCAATTTATATGTGGTTTTTAATACTTACTCATCCCAACGCGCTATATTTTGCACGCGCCTTTTAATTTCGTCTTCCATTGTTTTAACGATATTTAAGCCCTGTTGTTTACGCTTTATTGTAGTATTAACAGAGCAAAAACTCAAAGTTAAAAAAATTGCAAAAGAAATCAACATAGCAGGTATAAAAAAAGCGCCTTTAATGAACGCCCACCAAGGAAATAAGAGCGCTGCAAAAACTAACAACAAGCTTCGTAGCCATAGGTCTGATTTTTTATAAAATGACGTTATTATTACATACGTCTTATTATTGATAGAAGCAACTTCACCACGTACATAATAAATCTGAAGTATCCCTCTGAAATCTATATGACGTTCAAACATACTGTCGACGCGAATTTTTCCATGTTCAGAGCATTCAAAATATACCGTCATATCGTTTGTTGAGTTTCGGCACAATCCGTTTTGTTCACGCAAACATTGTATAGTTTCAGAAACGCTTTTATTAACCTCTATATATTCTTCGTTAAGAATATGGCGGAATATTGATTTTTTCATCAATTCACCTTTGTCTTAATCCTTTTTTAAGTACCACAACAGATTGACGGCGGTCAGCAGCGCGAAAAAGAGGACTAAACTTAACACAAGGTAGAGTTGATGCTCCTTTTCACCCGGCATACTGAACATACGCCACATAAGTGCAATCACGCCCACTGATGCGGCAATACGCACGCCAAACCAAATATTGTGCTTTAAATTACCTTTTTTCATATTACACGTAACCGATTTTGCGCATTACCTTTGCCACAGTCTTGCGGGCAATATGACGGGCGCTGTCGGCACCCTTGGCATACAATTCTTCAAGATATGCCTTGTCGGTAATAATCTGATTATATCTTTCCTGAACAGGACGCAAGGTTTCAACAATTGCCTCGCCGACGGCTGCCTTGAAATCGCCGTAGCCCTTGCCTGCAAACTCTGCCTCAATCTGCTCATAGGTGGCGCCTGTGCAAGCAGAATAAATGCTCATCAGGTTGTTAACGCCCTCCTTACCCTCGCCGTAGCGGACACAAGCCTCGCTATCGGTAACGGCACGCTTAACCTTGCGAATAATATCGTCAGGCTTATCAAGAATGGCAATCCAAGAGTTAACATTCTCGTCTGATTTAGACATCTTTTTGGTGGGGTCCTGCAAGCTCATAACGCGAGCGCACACCTTGGGAATGTAAGGCTCAGGAATGGTAAATGTGGGTGAATAGGTCATATTGAAGCGCTCGGCAATGTTGCGAGTCAGTTCAAGATGCTGTTTTTGGTCCTGACCGATGGGCACCAAGTCGGCTTGGTAAAGCAGAATATCTGCCGCCATAAGTGTAGGATATGTAAAAAGGCCTGCATTGATGTTGTCGGCGTGCTTTTGTGACTTGTCCTTAAACTGAGTCATACGCTGAAGCTCGCCGTACTGGGTGTAGCAGTTAAGCAGCCAAGCAAGCTGAGAATGCTCTGCAACGTGGGACTGCAAAAATACAGGGCTTTTTTCGGGGTCAACGCCAACTGCCAAAAGCAGTGCAAAGGTAGAGCGGATTTGCTCGCGGAGTTTTGCAGGCTCCTGCCTTACGGTGATGGCGTGCAAATCGGCAACGGCATAAAGGCAGTCAAACTCGTCTTGCATTAAAGTCCAGTTTTTAAGGGCGCCCAAATAGTTACCCAAAGTAAGCATACCGCTGGGCTGTATGGCGCTGAATACTCTTTTTTTAGTTTCTACGTTTTCCATTATTTAAACTCCTCTAAGGTTTTTGCCAAGAGCTGAATACCCTTTTCAAGATTTTCGTCGCTTGGTGCAGAATAATTGATGCGGATGCAGTTGATTTTATCGTCACCCTCAATACTAAATGCAGAACCTGGAACAACTGCCACCTTATATTTCAGTGCGGCGGTGCAAACCTGCTCGGAAGGGATTGAGTCGGGAAGTCGGAGCCAAAGGAACAAGCCGCCCTCAATAGCATCGTAACTGACGGTATCACCGATATATTTGTCGATAAACTCTTGTGCTTTTTTTGCTTTTTCGCGGTAAATGGCACGAATTTTTTCAAGATGGGCGGCATAGTCACACTTGGTCATAAACTGGTGAGTTATAATCTGTGACCACATCTGAGTGTGAACGTCGCTAACCTGCTTGCACACCACCATTTTTTGAATAACGGGCGCAGGAGCGATACAAAAGCCCACGCGCATTGCAGGGGCAAGCACCTTTGAAAATGAGCCTGCATAGATAACCAATCCGTCGGTATCCATTGATTTGATAGCAGGGATTGGCTCACCTGTAAAGCGGATATCACCGTAAGGATTGTCTTCAATAATCATAACGGAATACTGCTTGGCAAGTTCATAAAGACGCACACGCTTTTCATAAGACATACAAAAACCTGTGGGGTTTTGGAAATTTGGGATAACGTAAATCAGTTTAACGTTGGGAGTGGTTTTGAGTTTTTGCTCAAGCACCTCCATATTCATTCCGTCAGATTCCATAGGCACGCCTACAAGGTTAAGTCCGTAAGAGCGGAAAGCGTTAACTGAGCCGACAAACGAGGGGCTTTCGCAGATTATGGCATCCCCCTCGTTGCAAATTGCCTTGGTAGCAAGGTCCATTACCTGCTGTGCGCCCGAGGTGATAAGAATATTGTCGTCATCGTTGCCAACAGACTGAGTTTTGCGCATATAGTCGCGAACTGTTTCCCGCAAAGGAGTGTATCCCTCACTGACAGAATAGTGGAGTGCCTCCATCGGTCTTTCGGCAAAAATCTGCGCAGAGATTTTTGATATTTCCTCAACGGGAAATGCATCAGAGGCAGGACTGCCTGCGGCAAGAGAAATAAAGCCCGGCTCTGAAGAATATTTTAATATTTCACGAATGGCAGAGGGTGCAAGGGTTGAGATTCGATTGGCAAATTTGTAATCCATCATTTACGCTTCTTTCACAAAAAGATAATAATTATGTTTATTGTATCACATTATATCCCCGTATGCAATTGTTTTTTAAGATTTGTGTGTGCGCCTCATCCTCACCGTAGAAAGCAAAAAGGAGGCGGTTGCCTCCTTTTTTTAAAACAACAGCATAAGTGGACTGTCGGTTATTTTGATTTTTATCAGGTCATAATCGGTCTCGTTTATCCGTTTGATATGCTCTTCGCCGATTTCATATATGTTGCCGTCTGCCAAATCCACAAGCTGAGGGACGTTTCCCATATTTACGGCGTGCATTGATATGGTTGTATCAACCCTTTCGGTCAAAATATCGCTTGCCACCCAATAGATCATTGCCTTTTTGCCATTTGCAAGCGACAAATCAAGGCGGTTGATACGGCTGTCCTGAGGAGAAATTGTGGTCTGCCAACGGACAGCGGTATTCATAAACTGAATGGGCAATTTAGTCTTTTGTGTGCCGTTGCAAAGGATTGCCGACAGGGTTTGCAAAGCGTAATATGAAGGCTTTTTATAATAGGTGCCAAGAAAATTTTCGTTCTCGTCAAACTGTGCGCCGAGAACACCGTAAAAGCCAAACTTTTCCCGATTTTTATCGGCTCTCTCCCCCATTGGCTCAAACATATCAACGGCGGTAAAGTAGGAAGAAAATCTTACTCCGCCCTTATAGTCACTGAGGATTCTGCGAAGAAGCAATTTAGTCTGCTTTTCTTCTGTCCAGTTACAGCCCTCTACCGCGCCGTAGAGGGAATTTTCAGAATGGCAACCCGTCTCACCCTGAATTATATCGATACTGGGATTATACATATCAATAAGAGCGCGCAAATTACGCTGAAAATCGGCAAGCGTTTCTTGCTCTATGCCGTCAAACTGATTGTATTCGGGATTTATGCTGTAATCGTGGTAGGTTACCGCGTCAATATGAGGCGCCATAATTTTAAGAGCGGAGTTCAGCCAATTCAAATCACGAGAGCAAAATGCGCCTGCAAAAATTTCGGCATCGGGGTTACCATTTTTAACGGCAAGGGCGGTATCACGGGCAAAATTGCCATACTCGGTGCCGTTTACTCCGTGGCGCCAGCACCACTCTCCGTCAGGCTCGTTCCACACCTCGAAATGTGCCACTCTGCCTAAAAAATGCTTTGCGACGGCAGTGCAATAGTTTGCCCAAGCGGTCTTCATTTCGTCGTTATGAATGGGTGGGCATCCCATTCCGCCTGCCAAGCCCTCACAGCGATTATCATAAAGAATGTTGCCGTAGCAAAGACACATCCAAGGAGTCATACCGCTGTCAATAAGGTTGTCAACAATTTTGTCAAGCCAAGCAAAATCGTATTCTCCCTTTTTCTGTTCAGTTTTTTGCCAGCCTGATTGAATTCGCACCCACTTTACGCCAAGTTCGCTTAAAGGCTTATAGCATTCGGTAGGGTCAAAAACGTCTCTGTCTAACTTTTCAAAGCCGATACCAACAGGTGATGATACAACATCTTTAGAACGTACAACCGGTATTTTGCCAACTTTTTTATAGGTAAACATATGCTTTCTCCTTGTATTTTTATAGTATTATGCTATCAAAGAGTAAAAACTGTGTCAAGTTTATTTTAAGATTTTATTCATTATTGATGAATAAAAATTAAATTTAAAATAGGTGTTGCAAAGTATGGAAAATAGTTGTAAAATTAAGTTACATTAAAAAACGAAAGGAAGTTTTTATTTTGGCTAACAAAGTTCTTGTTGAAACCTCTGCAAGACACGTTCACGTGTCTAAAGAGCATCTTGAAATACTTTTCGGTGAGGGTTACGAGCTTACCGTAAAGAAAATGCTTTCTCAACCCGGTCAGTTCGCTTGCGAAGAAAGAGTTACCGTTGTTGGAAGCAAAAAGGAATTGGCTAACGTTTCTATTCTCGGTCCCTGCCGCAACGCTACTCAGGTTGAGTTGTCACTGACCGACGCCCGTTCAATCGGTGTTGCCGCTCCCGTTCGTGAGTCAGGTGACATTGCAGGTTCAGGTGCTTGCAAGCTTATCGGACCTAAGGGTGAGGTTGAAATCAGCGAGGGTGTTATCTCTGCAAAGCGCCACATCCACATGACCACTGCCGATGCCGCTGAGTTTGGCGTTAAGGATACCCAGATTGTAAGCGTTAAGGTTGATTCTGACGGTCGCAGTCTTACCTTTGGTGACGTTGTTGTTCGTGTTAGCGACAGCTACGCTTTGGCAATGCACATTGACACCGACGAGTCTAACGCAGCAGGCTGCACTCCCGGTATGATGGGCGAAGTTATTCTTTAATAGCAAGGTTAAAATGCTCGACTTGATTTCAAGTCGAGCATTTTTTAATTTAACACTGCATATCCGATATTAAGATAAAGAGCAAAGAGGCACCACAAAAGATAGGGCAGCATAAGTCGGGCGGCAGTGGAGCTTGCATCACCAAAATGTTTGATTGTCAGAACAATTGCTACTATAAGCGCAAGCAAAACTATTACCGATACCCACAGCCATCCGAAACGGAAAAAGGTTACCACCCACAAAAAGTTAAGAGCAAGTTGTATGTAAAAATACTGCATTGCCTCACTTTTGCTGTAGGAGTTTGCAATACGCACGTTGTATACCGCCACGCCCATCAGTATATACAAAACCGTCCACACCACCGAAAAAACCCATGCAGGCGGTACAAGTGGCGGTTTTTTGAGCAATTCAAAAGCATCCATACCCGATGCAGTTACAAGGGCGCCTGCAATCCCCACCAGAATCGGCAGTGCCAGACTTATTAGCAAAAGCCGTAAATTAACCGTTCTTACCTTCATAAATATACCCCTTTATTAGTTATGTATATACATTTATATTATGGGGTGGCGGCTTTTATACTTTGATAATTTTTTATCAGTGTAATTAAAAAATTAACAAAATTTTTGACCTGTTTTTCCCTTTGTAGTCACTCTTGCCGAATTTTACCAAAACGCCTTGCATACTGTGTTTTTTTGCAGTATACTGCACTCAAAAGTTAATTTAGGAGGAATAGACGTGAAGAAATTTGCAGAATTCTTGAAAAAGAAGGATATAAATTTGTCCTTGAAAACCTATTTTATCGATTCAATGGGCGCTATGGCATTGGGACTTTTTGCATCCTTGCTTATTGGCACCATCCTCAAAACACTTGGCGAGCAGTTAAACCTTGCCTTTTTAGTAGAGGTGGCAGGCTTTGCTACCGCCGCTACGGGTATGGCTATCGGCGTTGCCGTTGCAAGCTCCCTTAAGGCTTCCCCCCTTGTTATGTATTCCTGCGCCGTTGTTGGTACAATCGGCTATTCATTGGGCGCACAAATCAGTGACTCCCTTACCTACACTGCAGGCCCTGCCGGCGCATTCTTTGCCGTTATTTTTGCCTGCGAGTTTGGTAAGCTTGTATCTAAAGAAACCAAGGTTGATATTATCGTAACCCCCGTCGTTACCATCCTTACAGGTTACGGTATCGCAAAGCTTTGCTGCCCTGCTATTGCTTACTGTATGTATTACCTTGGCGATTTTGTTAACACCGCCACCGAGATTGAGCCATTCTGGATGGGTATTATCATCAGCGTTGTGGTTGGTATCATCCTTACCCTGCCTATTTCAAGTGCCGCAATTTGCGCTATGATTGGCATTACCGGTCTTGCAGGCGGTGCCGCAGCAGTCGGTTGTTGCGCTCAAATGGTGGGATTTGCCGTTATAAGCTTCAGAGAAAACAAGTGGTCAGGTCTTGTAGCGCAAGGTCTTGGCACGTCTATGCTTCAGATGGGTAACATCTGCCGCCGTCCTTTAATCTGGATTCCACCCACACTTGCCGCCGCAATTACAGGTCCTATCTCTACAATGGTATTTAAGCTTGAATGCACCGGTGCCGCCGCAGGTATGGGTACTTGCGGATTGGTAGGCCCTATCGGTATTTTAAGTGATATGCAAGGCGGTGCATCTATGTGGATTGGCATCTTGCTTCTTTGCATTGTGGCACCTGCTGTGCTTAGTCTTATATTCAGCGAGATTATGCGTAAGGTTGGTTGGATTAAAGAGGGCGACCTTAAATTAGATTTGTAAATTTATGAATATCAAAAAGCCACGATACGAGGTATCGTGGCTTTCATTCTTATTCGTTTATAACTTCACCGTCACCGAAGGCAAAGAATTTGCCCTCAACCGTAACAAGAGTGCCATAGTCATTCTCTTTAATTGAATTATATACCTCTTGGGGAATACTGAGCTCAACCATTTCGCCTGCATCGGTTGAAAAGGTTGCATAACAGCAAAGGGTACTGTGGGGGTATTTTGGACCACCCATATTTTGAATGTTTGCCCGTTTTGACACAACCACTGCACCGATAGCAACGGCAGGACTTTCTTCAATGGGGTCGTCAAGCTTTTCATACATTTTGCGGCGTTGATGCCAATCGTAAAAGCCTACAATTACCAATGCCACAAAGACAACGCCGATAATTATAAGGACAATGTTCACGCTATCCATTACCCGTTACCCCCCAACAAAGAATCAACTGCCAGAAGCACACCCATTTTTCCGCTATGGAAGTTGAGGGAGCCTTGAAGCCAAGCGGCATAGGGCTCTCGCAAGGGTGCATCTGCCGACAGTTCACTTGTAGCGCCCAAAGTAAAGCTTCCGCAAGCCATAATAATATCACAATCGTAGCCGGGCATATCGCTTGGGTCAGGTCTTAAGAAGGCATCGACGGGCATTCCCTTTTGCAGTCCTCTGCAAAATGCCACAAGTCGTTCAGGGGTACCAAGAGTCAAGGTTTGGATTATATCCCCTCTTACCTCATCCCAACGGGGTGACACGGCAAAGCCTAATTTTTCAAGGAGACAGGCAGAATATACCGCTGTTTTGACCGCTTCACCTGTCAAGTGGGGAGCATTGAAAAGCCCCATAAACAGCTCGCGGCTATGACCAAGGGTAGCACCAATTTCACTGCCTGCATTAGGCACAGTCAGTCGGTATGAGCATTTTTCAACCAAGTCGGCTCTGCCTGCGATGTATCCGCCTGTGGAAGCAATACCGCCGCCAACATTTTTGATAAGAGAGCCGATTATCAAGTCGGCTCCTACGTCGCAAGGCTCCCTTGTTTGCACAAATTCGCCGTAGCAGTTATCCACAACCACAGGGATATTGGGGCATATAGATTTTGAAAGTTTGGTGATTTTTTCAATATCTTCAACTGTCAAAGAGGGTCGCACACTGTACCCCCTTGAGCGCTGAATGTAAACAATATTAAATCCGCCTTTTTTAAGGCGAGCCTCTATCCCCTCATAGTCAACAGTGCCGTCGGGGAGTAGGTCAACGTCGTCGTAACCAATGCCAAACTCTTTAAGAGAGCCGTCAGACTCCCCATTCAGACCGATTACGCCAAGCAAGGTATCATAAGGTCTGCCAGTAACACAAAGCATTGTATCACCCGGACGAAGAAGTCCGAAAAGGGCTACCGTCAAGGCGTGAGTGCCGCTAACAAAATTGTGGCGCACAATAGCCGCCTCGGCACCAAAAGCATCGGCGGCTACAAGGTCTATGACCTCGCGGCCTCTGTCACCGTAACCGTAGCCGGTGGAGGCAACGAAATGGGACTCACTGACACCGTTTTTTATAAATGCATTTAGCATTTTAAGTTGGTTATATTCGGTTATTTGGTCGATTTTTGCAAACTGTTCCTTGACCTGCTCCATTACCTCTTTATCAAGGGCTTCAAGTTGGGGTGACAGTTTAAAAAAGGGTTGTTGCATTTTACACATCTCCATATGTATAGTGATTGCCCAAAAGGGCAAAATCTTGGTTTACATAATATTGTTTTAGTTTATCCTCTGCCAAAACGAAATAGTTTTTAGCAAGGGTGGAATTTGCAATCTTCTTAAGCAGTTTTGTGGCTGTACCTTGCCCCTTGCACTCAGGGATTGAGCATAGTCCCACAATAAGCATACTGTTTCCGTCAACGAATCCGCACAAAGCGACCTTGCCGTCACTGATAAGCTCTGCCGCGCCGTGTCGCACGCGGTGACATACATCGGGATACCACACTTCAAAAGGCGGCATAGCAAATCGGGTTGACATAACACCGTACGCATCTTTATAATCAGGTGTTGCAAGTTCAACCTTTGTGGGATTTTTTGGCGCATAACAAAACTGATATAGCGTCGTCTCATCAGGCAGGTTTAACGGCAGGTTTGATAGCACCGACTGTGCCCCAATCACCGATATAAACTGCTCTATTTCTTCCGTACCCTCATTATTATACACACAAATTGTGACCGCCCCATCCATTTTTGAAATGAGTGCGGCGGTTTCTTCATTATCATTTTGTTGTTGCCAAAACAACGCCATACCACTGTTGCCATATGCCTTAAAAAGCGAGTAAATTCGGATTTCGGCGGCACAGGTTGGCTCTTTTTTCGGCAGTGCTTCAATCAGTTCAATCATACCTCACCCGATGCACAAAGAGCAAGCATTTGACGGGCTGTATCAAGTTGCGCCTGCATATCCTCAAGATTTATAAGGCAAGCGCTTGAGTGCAAATAACGGCAAGGAGTTGAAATTGCAAGAACACGCACTCCGTCACCAACCTGATGAATTGCGGCGGCATCATTGGCGCCGCTCACCGCAGTTTTTGCTTGCACCTTAACGCCTTGCTTTTGTGCCATTTCGAATACCGCCTTATAAAGCTTGCGGTCATAAAGGGTGCCATTATCCATAAAGGATATTGCCGCGCCTTTTCCAAGATGGCAGGCCTTTTGACCTTGAGAAATATCGGTAATATCGGCGGCAGTGGTAGTTTCCAACACTAAGGCGATATCGGGATTCACCTGATACGTGGCAGTGCGGGCACCTCTGCAGCCAACCTCTTCCTGTACGGAAAAGGTATAGTAGGCATCGTAGGGTTGGTCTTCGGTAATCATAGTCATAAGCACAGCGCAACCTACTCTGTCATCAAGGGCGCGGGCAAGGAGTGTGTTTTCATTTAACTTTTCGTATTTGCTGTAAAAGGTGCCTATATCCCCTACTGACACATATTTCTCGGCATCTTCACGGGAGGTAGCACCGATATCGATTGTCAAAGAGGATTTTTCGGGCATTTTGCTCTTTTCAGAGTCAGAAAGCAGATGGACGGGTTTGGTTTGAACAACGCCGATAACGTCGCCAAAAATCACACGCTTTGACACAAGGCTTTCGCAGTTTATACCGCCAACGGTGGTAAAGGACAAGGAGCCGTCACCGTTTATGGCGGTAATAATGATGCCGACCTCGTCGGTATGGGCATCAAGCTGAACCTTTTTGACTGCTCGGTTTTTGCCCTCTTTAAATGCAATAAGGTTGCCCAAAGCATCCACATAACACTCTTTACAATAGGGCTTAATAACCGATTTGATATATTCGGTAATTGAACTTTCCATACCTGAGGGGGCATAAAACTGACAAAGCTTTTCTAAATACATTTCTGTTTTTGTCATACCGCACCTCCGCAAATATAGGCAGTGATAAGACCCACCGTGCTCTCGATATCCTTAATATCCACAACCTCGCAGCAGGTGTGCATATTCCTAAGTGGGATAGATAAAAGTGCCGTAGGCACACCCTCACAGTTGATGGTAACAACGTCGGCATTAGTACCTGTTGAGCCACCCATTGCCTCTATCTGATAGGGAATATTATGCTCTTTGGCAAGGGCTTTCATCTTATCGGTCATAGCCTTATTAAGAATGGGAGATGCGCCAATCATTACGCCTTCACCCAGTTTTCCACACTCTTTATCAGAAAGGCCTGCACCATCACCGAAAGAGACGTCAACTACAATTGCCTCGTGGGGTTTAAGGGCATAGGTAGCGGTGCGGGCACCTCTTAGTCCCAATTCCTCTTGTGCGGAAAGAGATAGAATAAGGGTAATATCTGCATTTTTCTGTGAAACTTGCTTTGCCGCCTCGATTATTGCGGCAACGCCAACTCGGTTATCCAAAGATTTGCCTGTGATTCTGCCGTTAAGAAGTTCGGCAGGCTCGCAATCAAAACTGATTCTGTCGCCCGTGCAAACAATATCGTTAACTGTTTCAGCAGGCAGACCGCAATCAATTACAAGCTCCTCGATTTTAGGAGCATCGGTTGACTCTTTTTTAAGGTGGGGAGGCATTGATGACACCACGCCCGAAATATCCTTTTTGCCGTGAACAGTCACCCTTTGACCGATAACCGTTCTTGCATCTATGCCACCGCACTTGCCCACACGGATAAATCCGTCCTCAAGAGCAGTAACAACAAAGCCGATTTCGTCAATATGGGCATCAAGCATTACGCGACGGGCACCATTGCCGATTGTGCAGGTTATACCCCCTGCGTTATCGGTTGCAACCTCACCCAAAGGAGCAAGAAAAGCTTCGGCTACCTTTAATGCGCCGTCAAGACCTGTTACCCCTTTTGCAGAGGATAAAGCGAAAACCATTTCTTTTAAAGTCATTTTATCACCTTATTATAAAGCGTTTACAATCTCTTTAAAGTGTTTGCCTCTGAGTTCAAAGTTTGAATAGGCATCAAAGCTTGCACATGCGGGGCTGAGGGTAACTATATCCCCTGCCGTTGCGATGCTGTGGGCCTTTGCTACGGCATCTGCCATATTTTCGGCGCGGATAATCTGCACGCCTGAGTCGGCAAAGCCCTCGTCGGCACGGACAACCGCCTCTATCTTATCGGCAGTGGTACCTGTAAGAATAAGGGTGCCTACCTTTTCGATAATATGAGGAGCAAGAGGCTCAAAGGGGATGTGCTTATCATAGCCGCCTGCAAGAAGAATTACCTTGCGGTCAAAGGCGGCAAGTCCTGCAATAGTACGGGTGGGACTTGTAGCAATTGAGTCGTTATAGTAGCGGACACCGTCAAGCTCTCGGACAAATTCAATACGATGCTCCACACCGTTGAATTCACGGGCAGTTTTTACAATGTTTTCGGGAGTAACGTAGCCCCACACTGCCGAGATAGCGGCAAGGAAGTTTTCAACGTTATGTTCACCAAGCACCTTAATATCACTGCGATGCATAACAGGAACGTTGCCCTTTTTCTCTGCCATATAAAGCACGCCGTCGGCACCGTAGTATGCGCCGTTTTCAACGGGGTGATGGTAACTGAAGGTCACTGTCTGACCGCGAACATCCTTTTCAAAGCCTGCGGTAATTTCGTTATCGGCATTAAGGACTGTGCGGGAAAATGCATTTTGATGAATCATAATATTGCGCTTGGCAGAGATGTATTCATCCATTGTTTTATGCACGTCAAGGTGGTTGGGTGCCACGTTAGTGATAACGCTTACGTTAGGGCTTTTGCGCATTGAGATAAGCTGGAAGGATGAGAGTTCAACCACGGCGCAATCGTCAGCGTCAATCTCGTCAATTATGGGAAGCAGAGGTCTGCCTATATTACCGCCAAGGTGCACTTTGTAGCCCTGAGTTTCGAGCATTTTTGCAATAAGGGTGGTAGTGGTAGTCTTACCGTCAGAGCCGGTTACTGCAAAAAGCTTGCAGGGGCAAAGGTCAAAGAAAACCTCCATTTCGGAAGTAACAACTATGCCGCGTCGCCTTGCCTCAACAAGTTCGGGCAGGAAGAAGTTCATACCGGGGGTGCGGAAGATAATATCCACATCCAAGTTTTTAAGGTAGTCGTTGCCAAGAATCAGACCGATGCCTGCTTTTTTTAGTTGGTCGGCAGTGGCGCCCAATTGCTCCTCTGTGCGACGGTCACAAGCGTACACGTCGGCACCGATATTTTTGAATTTGTATATAAGGGGCAGGTTGCTGATACCCACACCGCAAAAGGCAATTTTTTTGCCCTTAATGCTATTATAAAAATTTTCAAGTTTGTAGTACATAGGTTGCACTATCCTTTCATTTGAAATATTGCAAAACACCATCTTATATTATACCAAATATATACAACAAATACAATATTTATTTTTCTTGCAAGCACAGAAAAAGCCGCCGAAAATTCGGCAGCTCTGTTTAAGGCTTTTTGATTGTGAAATTGAGAATAAGTGCCGCAATAGATATGCTGAGCAACACTATAAAAGGCAGTGTATATCCGCCGCTTATTGACATCAAGTTGCTGCTTAGGGTGGCAATAAAGGATGCGGCAATAAGATTGAAATTGATAATGCTGAAATTGGTGGCAAAGTGCTTTGTTCCGTAAAAAGAGGATACAAATGCCGAGCAAACAGTGGGGCAAGAGCCGTAAGAAAGTCCTGTCAGGCATAGTCCCACAATGCAAAGGGGCAACGAGCCAAGCATTATAGAAACAAGGGTTATGAGCGCCGCAAATATAGTAAGCAGATTGGAAAAAAGCATTGTAAGGCGTCTGCCCACATTGTCAAAAAGCACGCCCGTAATTATTCTGCCAAGACCGTTGCACACCGCAAGCACACCCACAAGGGTTGCCGCCCAAGAGTCAGTTGCGCCTACCGACAAAACAAGGTCGCGGGCAAAGCTTATAACCGAGTTGCCAACGGCGGTAAGGAATACAAGCAGGATAAAAGCACGCCAAAAGGTAAAGCGTTTTATCATTTGTGCGGAGGTGAAATCGGTTGCCTCAAAGGACTCTTTGTTAGCCTTTTTAATACTTTGGTTTTCGGGGAATATAACATCGGCACTTGGGGCTTTTATAATAACGCCTGCACCGATTATGACGACAGCAATAACGGTGCCGAGCAGCATATATGTAGCCTTGTAGCCCACGCTCTCTGCCTTAAAAAGCAGGTCAATAACATTGCCGAGAATAAGGGTGCTGGCGCCAAACCCCATAAGCAACACGCCCGATGAAAAGCCCTTTTTATCGGGGTACCAAGCGTTAACCACCGAGATAATAACGTTATAGGCGATACCGATGCCGAAGCCTGCAAAAAGAGCGTAAAAAACGTAAAGGAGTACAGAATTAAGAGGTACACAACCCGTCAGGAAAAATCCCAATCCCGAAAGGGCACCTGCAATCACGCAAGTAAGGGTGACGCCTATTTTTTTGTATAGCTTGCTGCCGAAAAATGCCCCAAGGCAAAAGGTACACATTGTAAAGGTAAAGCAAAGAGAAAGGGCGGAATCGGCAAAGCCAAGTTCTGTTTTAAATGGGACTTTTAGTATAGACCAAGCGTATATTACCCCCGCAAAAAGCATAGCAATAAGCCCTGCAATCAAAAAGTATTTACGGTTGGATAGTTTAGTATTTGAGAACATAGTTTCTCCTTGGTTTTTGTTGATAAGTTATTATATATCAGTTACCTAAAATTGTCAAACGGGAGTAGCAAAAAAGAGCAAGCTCGCAGTCCGAACTTGCTCTTTTTTGTTAGGTTTGTTTTACTGTGTTAACACAAGAGTGTCTTTCTTAAAGCAGTGTTTTGACAATAAAAAGCCTGCAATATGTGCAATTGTGAATTTTATTATTAAAAAAATGGGTCCTATTATAATTGATAAAGTTGATGCACTACCGTTATTTAGAAAAATCATTGTAAAAAATGCTGAAAACAGCATCCCATTCACTTCAGATTTGGAATCTAACAACATTTGAAAAAACTGCCATCTTGTGCTGGGAATAACTAACAAAAGCAATAACAATAATACAACTATCAACACATACGATATAACATTAACAATAATATATTTAAAACTTTTAATCCACTTTTTAAAAGTAAGCGTGCTCAAAAACACAGATACCATCCAAACAATATTTATAACTACTATAATAGTACCAATGCCGATATGCATTTGCTTAGTGAAACATTTGTCAATAATAACAGTAGTAACAAACGGGATACCTATCGTAAATAAAATGCTTATAAATTGAAAAAGCAAAAGGTTTAGAATGAATTTAATCCTATTCATACATTAGTCCTTTCTCCACAATAATTATTCATATATTCTTGGTTAAGACATAATATACTTCTGGATAATGCGGATGCTCTATCCCGTTAAGCGATTCAACCAACACTCCCACCATTGGTATTACCGTTTTTACCGAAATCACTTTTTTTAAAACAACAGATATATCACAATCACCATAACACAGGGGACGGTTCTCTGTGTTCACTTGCCCACCTTGGTATTACAATTACCTTTTTATTATACTCTTCGAGTTACTGTTTGTCAACAAACAGGAATGTCCCTTTGCGTTACGCCTCATCCGTCACGGCTTTGGTCACACTTGCACCTGTTCGTAGGGGATGGCGCTTGCCGACATCCCGTTAATGCGGGTCGTCAAAAATTGCCGACCCCTACAAGTTTTGTTCCAACTACGCCTCATTGCAAAGCAATATATCGAGCCGATAGGCATATCGAGTTTTGCTTGCAAAACATATCGAATTGCCACAGGCAATATATCGAGCGAACGAAGTTCGCATCTTTGCGCCTCATCCGTCACGGCTTTGCAGTGCCACCGGTCACACTTGCGCCTATTCGTAGTTTGTAGGGGATGGCGCTTGCCGACATCCCGTTCACCAATCGCCCGTTAAAAACAAATCCTTTGCAGCAAAAAAGAGCAAGTTAAACTTGCTCTTTCGGGGGTTAGGGTTGATTGGAACTTTCCAAAATGTCCTTTTTCTTTTTTCGTTCAATAAGCGTTACTATAAGTTTTGTTATCAGCGCAAGGATTAAGGAAGGCGTCACAAAAATAAGTGTTGCTTTGATTGCTCTAACCCAAGACAACAACATACAAAAATAACTAAAGTAAACGGTAACTAAAAACATCAACTGAGGAACAAAGAATCGTTTAGTGTATAAATATGCCGCTATGCCGTATATGAATGAATATATATAAACAATACCAATCGATATTACTCCGAAAACTACAGCTCCCAAACCGGCATCACTAAAATTACCAACTAATCCCATATAAATATGCAAAAGCAAAAAAACCGAATTAAATGCTGCTAATTTCAGGTATCGTTTAGTCTTTTCAGTCATTATATCTCTCCTATTCAGACAAAAAATCACAAACCCATTCGATTGTACAAGCCCTATGGGGAGTTTTGCTGTGCAAATGGCTTAATGTATCATTACCACCGTTAGCATCTACAAGTATGCGTATTTCTTCCATTTGAATAATCTTTTTTTCAGTACCATCATCATACCAACCTATTTGGCTCAAAAATCCGACAATATTGTCATCCATCATTGTTGGGGCAGCATAAATTGTCATCTCATATTCATCTTTTTCGTAAATCTTATAAAGGTTTTTAACTTTAAAAAATTCGCTTATTTCAGATACAGTCGAAAAAGTTGTAGGCAACCAGAATGTATAATTGTTAAGGTCTATATCAGTAGCATTATAATCAACACTTGCAATAGCATAATATTTTGTGTGACGAGGTTCAGAATAATTTAGTTCACTTGTTAAAGAATATTCTCCAGTATAACAAGGTCCAAAAAACGCGTTACAGTCTAACCCTGTATTATAGTTTCCGCCATACATACAACTCTCTGGGTACAAGTCATGGTCACATATATAATGAAAAACACCTGCATCGTTTGATAATTTTGCTAAGTCACTACCCCAATGAGGTGTACCTATGGTAATAAGCTTATCAACATTTTCATCACAATCTAAGTTCTCTATATAGTATCGTGAGACAAGACCGCCCATACTATGTGCAACTATATTGATGTGAAAAAGTTTGTTAGTTTCAGAGGTGTTTTCCATATCTTCTCTCGATTTAAAGAAGCACACCTTCATCTTATCCGAACCTGAAGTTTTAACATAATCAATCAAATTATCAATATATTTATCGAACTTCTCTGCGCTATATTTAACTGCATCTTCATTAGGATAGTTGAAGGCAAACAAGTTTATGTTTTCAGTGTATCCAGCATCAACTAATTCTTTGCCAAGATTTCTTGGTTTATCTTCATCGTCTTCAGTTCCATCATCATCTGTATCTCCGCTGTTATCATATATTCCGTCTTTCACTATCTTTTGACTGTCTACACTAATGTATTTTTTACCATTTAATGCATCAGCATATTCATCTGTGTTAAAATGGTCGTTTTGTTCTTCCGGTATACCGTTTTTTACGCCCCAAACTTTTTCAGAATTATCTATTCTTCCGTGTATCAAAAAAACAGGGGTTTTACCTCTTACCCAAACCTCACATTCCTGATACATAGTATAATCATTTGAAGCAGTTGCTCTTACAGTACATATTCCGCTATCAACTGCAACAAATTCACCGTGCCCTACAGATACAACAACAGAACTGTCACTGCTTGACCATACAACATCTACATCATCATTGTTAGTTGTTGCAAATAGCGCAAAAGAGTCATATACATCTACTGAAACAGTATACTTATCCAAGCTCAGCCCCACACTCAAATGCCAAGTACACGAATAAGGCTCATTACGCCCGGTTATTGGGCTTTTAACAGAAAAAGATACGGTTATATCGGTTGAGCCCACAGCCTTGCATTTTACATATGCGTGGTAGCGGTCGTAAGATACAAGTTCGGCAACATCTTCATTGACTATATCGATACTATAGTTGGCATCAATGGGTGCTATAGAATAATGGAACGGCACGTTTTCGCCAACAACACCGCTTATGTTGGTATCGCCATCTGCAAACACGCCATAGTCTGCAAGTTCAAACTCCCAACGCTGATTATCAAGTCCCTTAACCTTTTCTTGAACAATGGGTGTGCCGTTTTCTTTGTTATAGTTTTTAGCCGCAACGGCTTTCTTCCCCGCTGTCAGAACGCGATGATACTGTTCGGTTTGTTCAACTATGTAGAAGCAAGTTCCGTCTCCTACACCTGCAGGTACTGAGGATTCATTACGCCATTCAATAGTGCTGCTGCCCGATGATTTTAAATAGTCATTTTTTGCGGTACCAACGCTGTATATATAATACATACCAACGTTTTGGTCGTAAACCTCGTCAACTCTCTTTACGTACCATATCTGATTGGGGTCGGCTTGGTTGAAATCTCTCAGTTCTGCTCCCGTGCTTGTTGCAGTCATATATCTGGCACCATCGTAGTAATAGCCTGACTGTATGTAATAATAGCCTGATGGAAGTAAGGCTTGGTCAACCGTATACCTGACTGTAACCATAGGCGCATTTGACGTCCCCGGTGAACATAACGTTGCATTCATTGTTCCGCTTGAGGGTAAAGAATAAAGGAAAAGTCCGTCCTCAGCAGAAATAGTATTTTCACGGCTGTAATATTTGGTGTAGGCTGTCATCCAAGACTTAAAAACATCTGTAATATATAATTGCGTTGTGTTGGTTATTTGAGCAACATTTTCTGACGAATTAGTGCATCGCGATGCCACACTATTCCAATTTAAGTTTGAAATTACTGTGCTTGGGTCGGTAGTAAAGTTATGACCTATAGCATAAAGGTTGCCCATTCCGTCTACATTAAAGTCTGAGAATTTAAGGGAAAGATAAGCATACTCTATCTCTTTGGGATTAATATGGGCAAAGGTTGTCAAATCGACCATTTGCAAATGTGTTATTGCAGTTGCACCGGAACTGTTATTTGATATTTCGTTAACAGAGGTTGATACACTTCCGTCACTTTTATAGGTGGTTGCCTTAAACTGTGTTGACCATTCAGTGTCTTTAATTGCTTCAATTTCAGGATCCACAACAACAGGATAAACGGTGTTTTCGTCGGTCAAAAACTCCTCGTCAATGATAAGAGTTACCAAATACTTGCCGTCGTCGATTTCCTCAACAGTGTAGGAGTTGTTGCTGTTAGTTGCAGGCATATCGGCTGAGTCAAACAGCACTATCTCACCAAGGGTATATACGGTCTGCAAATTGCCGTCATAAAACTCTACGGTTTTGCCTGCACTTCGCACAGGGGTAAGCCCCTCTGCCTCAACAATATACTCAAAGGTGTTATTGCCGTTGTAGGCTTCAAGGATTATATCTTCCTTAACACCCTCATTAATAGCAGTATAACGGATATTGGTGTTTTTGTCAAATACATCCTTATAAAGCACATACTCAGTATTACCCTCTTCAACCTTTGATGACATACTGAGTCTTGCACCCTTTGGAGTCATACGAATATTGCCCTGTTCACTTTCAACAAGCACACCTGTGCCGATAAACAAGGGGAAATAGGTTTTAACTGAGTTTGCAGTGTTTTCGTATGAGTACCAATCGAAAAGTCCGTCTGCCTTAACACAAGGCTTAAGACTGCTGTCGATAAAGCGCACGTATCCCTCTTCATCCACGTATTTAATGGGGGAATCGTAGGAATATAGCGTTTTTGTGCCGTCTGCATCCACTGTTGTCAGCACATTTTCACGCTCGGCATCGGCACTGTCAAGAGTTGCCCTTGACCAGCCCGAATTAAGATGGCGGCGCAAGCTCTTAGGCAGTTCATTAACGGTGTAATGTGCTAATCTATTGAATGCTTGCTGCACATCCTCCAGTGTCAGTGCCGTTGCTGATGCTTGTACACAGGTGAACATCATTGCCATACAAAGCACCAACGACACAATGCGGATTGTTAGTCTTTTTGTCATATATTGTGACCTTCTTTCATAATAAGTTAAACAAACAATACCACTATTGTGAAAGAAAGTCAAGTATTTTTACAAAATTTGTCGCATAAAGTTTCAAAAAATTGGTTTTTGTTGGATTGACGTAACAAAAGAACCGCCTCGGTTGAGGCGGTTTGTATTAGTTTTTAAGGCTTTGGAGGGGGGCAGGCAATCGTCCGCCGCGGTTTATAAACACCTTGGGTGATGCGGTGTTAACCTTCATAACGGGGCCGCCACCAAGGAGGCCGCCAAAAGACAACTCCTCACCTACTCCCTTGCCAATGGCTGGGATAAGGCGGACGGCAGTGGTTTTGCTGTTAACCATACCGATTGCGGCTTCGTCGGCAATAATGCCCGAAATAACCTCACTTGGAGTGTCACCGGGAATATTTATCATATCAAGACCAACCGAGCAAACGGCAGTCATAGCCTCAAGCTTTTCAATAGTAAGAGCGCCACTGCGAGCGGCATCAATCATACCTGCATCCTCGGTTACGGGAATAAATGCGCCCGACAGACCGCCAACGTGGGATGATGCCATTACGCCACCCTTTTTGACTGCATCGTTAAGCAGTGCAAGGCAAGCGGTAGTGCCACAGGCACCGCAGGACTCCAAGCCCATTTCTTCAAGAATATGAGCAACCGAGTCACCAACTGCAGGTGTGGGAGCAAGGGACAAATCAACAATACCAAAGGGCACGCCAAGACGGGCAGATGCCTCTTTTGCAACAAGCTGACCCATTCGGGTAATCTTAAAGGCAGTACGTTTAATAAGGTCGGCAACCTCGGTAATACTTGCATCGCCGCCAAGCTTGGCAAGAGCGGCGCGGACTACACCGGGGCCTGAAACGCCAACGTTGATTACACAGTCAGCCTCGCCAACACCGTGGAATGCGCCTGCCATAAAGGGATTATCCTCAGGAGCGTTGCAGAAAACAACCAGCTTTGCGGCACCGATGCAATCACGGTCGGCAGTAAGCTCGGCAGTGCGGCGGATAACCTTGCCCATCATAGCCACAGCGTCCATATTGATGCCTGCTTTGGTGGAGCCGATATTAACCGATGAACAGATATGGTCGGTAATTGCCAAGGCTTCGGGGATGGAGTTGATAAGCTCGGCATCGCCGTGAGCAAAGCCCTTTTGCACCAAGGCACTGTAGCCGCCGATAAAGTTAACGCCAACCTTTAAAGCCGCCTTTTCAAGCGCCAATGCAAATTTTGTCAAATCGGCATTGGGGCAAGCAGAAGCAAGCATTGCAATAGGAGTAACCGATATACGCTTATTGATAATGGGAATTCCGTAGGTCTTTTCAATATCCTGACAAACGGGTACCAAACGCTCGGCATAACGGGTGATTTTGTCGTAAACCTTGCGGCAGGCAGAATCAATATCAGGGTCGATACAGTCAAGCAGTGATATACCCATGGTTACAGTGCGTATATCAAGATGCTCGTCTTGTATCATTGCAATAGTTTCAAGAATATCTTTTGTGTTAAGCATTATGCGTCCCCCTTAAATGCGGTGCATAGAGTTGAAAATCTCTTCATGCATAACGTGAACGCTAAGATTATTTTCCTTACCGATAGAGCCGGCGGAATCTACAAAATCAGAAAAACTGCCTGTCATTGTGTCAATATTGCAAAGCATTATCATACAAAACAAATCCTGCATAACTGTTTGAGTTACATCAATAATATTTATGTTCTTTTCTGCGCAAAGATTTGATACCTTTGCCAAAATGCCAACGGTATCCTTACCAACAACTGTAATAACTGCTTTCATATTTCTACCTCCAGTATAAATATATTTGATTTTACCACATATTTCATAAAAATGAAACACCTTTATTTAATTATGATTGTTTTTTGTTGTTTTATATGGTATAATAAATTCAACTTAAGTTGAATTTAGCTAAATTCGCTAACGCGAGCTAAATTGAGTAAACTCAGCTAAATTTGGCTATGCCAAGCTAAATGTGCTCTGCACGCTTTTGCGAGTTTTATTTAGCTGTTTCAACAGAAACAATTTAGCTATGAAGCAAAGCAAAATAATTTCGCTTTGAACGAAGTTCAAAATTTAGCTAAATTCGCTAACGCGAGCTAAATTGAGTAAACTCAGCTAAATTTGGCTATGCCAAGCTAAATGTGCTCTGCACGCTTTGATATAATGAGGTGGTTTTTGTGGATACTACTCCTGTAATGCGCGCCGATGATGAGGAGCGCAGTCAAAAATTCGAAATTTCGGCAGAGCAAAAAAAGGCCCTTTCTGTTATGATTATTATTCAAGCGGTAATGATTGTTGTCAATTTTGCTCTGTTTGGATTGCAGATTACCACCTTTTTGAAATTTGGTGTGGGCTCTATTGCCACAATAATCATTTATATGGTAATTTATCTTAACTTTTTAAAGCTTGCAAATTTTCTTGCAGACTGTGGCATTAAAAAAGCTTTTATTACCCTTGTTAAGATAGTTAGCCCTATTCTTTACTTTTTGTCATTTATTCTTTGCATAACTACTATGGTTTAAGGAGTTAGAATTATGAAAGAGAAACTTTTGCACTTATTAAGCGAAAATGCGCGCTACACCTCTGCCGATTTGGCTACTATGCTTGGTGTAAGCGAGACCGAAATTTGCGCCGCCGTTGCCGAGTTAGAGGCAGACGGCATTATCAGAGGATACAAAGCCCTTATCGACTGGGCAAGCGTGGATGACAGACACATCACCGCTATTATCGAGATAAACGTTACTCCTCAGGCTGATGCAGGCTTTGAGGAAATTGCCGAACGTATTGCTGAGTTTGAGTACGTTGAGGCAGTTTATCTTATGTCAGGCGGTTACGACCTTAGCGTTATTGTTACAGGTCAGACCTTCCAAAAGGTTGCTATGTTTGTTGCAAAGCATCTTGCAACTATGAAGGAGGTTACCTCTACAGGTACTCACTTCGTTTTGCGCAGATATAAGGATATGGGTGTCAAGATGTGTGGCACACCCGATGACAGAGAAACGGTGTCGTTATAATGGATTATTCTAAAATTCTTAATCCCGATGTGGTTAACATAACACCATCGGGTATACGAAAATTCTTCGATATTGCCGCTAATATGAGCGACGTTATATCTCTTGGTGTGGGTGAGCCCGACTTTGCTACACCTTGGCACATCCGTCAGGCAGGTATCGAAGCAATACAAGGCAGAAAGACCCGTTACACATCTAACAGCGGTCTTATTGAGTTGCGCCGTGAAATTGCCGAGTATTTAAAGCGCCGTTTTGACCTTAATTACTGCGGTGACAGTGATATGCTTATTACCGTTGGCGGCAGTGAGGGTATTGACGCGGCTATACGTGCCATTGTGGGTGCAGGTGACGAGGTTATAATTCCTCAACCAAGTTTTGTTTGCTATGACCCCATTGTTCGTTTGGCAGGGGGTACTCCCGTTGCCCTTGAAACTCTTGCTGAAAATGAATTCAGAATTACTGCAGAGCAGTTGAAGGCGCTCATTACCGACAAAACAAAGATGCTTATTCTTCCCTATCCCTGCAATCCTACCGGTGCTGTTATGGAGCGTGAGCATCTGGAAGAAATTGCAGAGGTGCTTCGCGGCACCGACATTATGATTTTGTCTGACGAGATTTACGGCGAGCTTACCTACGGCATTAAGCACATATCTGTGGCTTCTATTGACGGCATGCAGGAGCGTACCGTTATAATCGGCGGTTTTTCCAAGACCTACTCTATGACAGGTTGGCGTTTGGGTTATGCTTGCGGTCCTGCCGAAGTCATTACACAAATGACCAAAATCCATCAGTTTGCCATTATGAGCGCACCCACCGTTTCACAATACGCCGCTATTGAGGCTATCAAATACGGTGATGCCGACATTGAAAAAATGCTCCAGCAATATGATGCCCGCCGCAGAATAATGGTTAACGGCTTTAATCAAATCGGTCTTACCTGTTTTGAGCCCAAGGGTGCTTTTTACGCCTTCCCCTGCATCCGTTCAAGTGGCCTTTCCAGTGAGGAGTTTTGCGAGCGACTGCTTTATTCTCACAAGGTTGCTCTTGTGCCGGGCACTGCATTCGGCGTTGGCGGTGAGGGCTTTGTGCGCGCCTCATACTGCTACTCGGTTGACCATATTAAAGAGGCTATCCGTCGCGTTGGATTATTCCTTGACGAATTAAAGAGTGAAGGCAAATGAAATTAAAGGCTAATGCTAAATTAAACCTTCTTCTTGACATCGGTGCAAGAGAGGATAACGGATATCACCAAATGCGAATGATTATGCAGACGGTAGATATTGCCGACTTTATTACCGCTAATTTTGCCCTTGATACTCCCTTGACGGTTACCTCCTCTGTTGAAATAGAGGGTGAAAACATTGTTACAAAGGCCGTTAAGGCATACGGTGAAGCGGCAGGGCTTAATATCGGTGGCAATATTCACATTGAGAAGCATATTCCGATGACTGCTGGTATGGGCGGCGGCAGTGCCGACTGTGCCGCAGTGCTGACTGCTCTTGACCGTACCTTTGGCAAGGTAGACAAGGGCAAGCTTGATAAAGTTGCCCTATTCCTTGGTGCAGACGTACCCTTTGCTATGGTTGGAGGCACCGCTTATGCTACGGGTGTAGGCGAAAATCTGACCCTCCTTTCCCCTTTGCCTCATTGCTACATAGTGTTGGCGTCAGGCGGAGTAAAAGACTCTACGGGAGCTATGTTCCGCCGTTTTGACGAGGCAAAGGAGCAATTTCATCCGCAAATAGAGGGTGCTATCGACTGTGTTAACAAAGGTGATTTAAAAGGTCTGTGCGGCTTGCTGGGTAACAGTTTCGCTCCTCTTTGGCAAAACGAAAGGGTGCAGAGCATTTGCCGTTTTTTTGAGCAAAAGGGCTCCCTTGGTCACAGTTTAAGCGGCGCAGGGCCTACTTTGTTTGGCATTTTTACTGATTTTGAAAAGGCAGAAAAAGCTGCAAAAGAAATTAAAAATCAGTTTGGTTGGGCGCATATTTGCAAGCCCACTGCACAATCTATTGAAGAAATTTGAATAAAAATTAACCGCCTGTTCAATAATCACATTGAAAGGCGGTTTTTTAATGAGTAAAATTGATAGCAAGCGGCTTTTTGCCGCAATTTCCTTTAGTCTTGTTTTTTCCATACTTATGTCACTTGCCTGCTTTGATGCAAGCTGTGAGCAGGTAAGAGACAAGGTTCTGCGACTGCATATTATTGCCAACTCTGACAGTAATGCCGACCAAAAGGTGAAAATCAAAGTGCGAGACGCCTTGCTTAGTGAGTTTGGAAATCTGTTTGACGGAGCGTCCACCCTTGAGGAAGCAGAAATTTTAGCAGAGGAGAACATTCCAAAACTACAGCAAATTGCCAAAAGCACCCTTGAGCAAAACGGATTTAACTACTCTGTAGCGGTTGAAGTTGCTCCTTCTGATTTTGGCACCAGAGTATATGACGGCAACTTAACATTGCCCGCAGGTAAATATATGGCGGTGCGAGTGCTTTTAGGCAACGCCGACGGACAGAATTGGTGGTGCGTTTGCTTCCCTAACGTCTGCCTTGGCAGTGCGGCAGAAAATGTTGACAGTGTGCTTGACAGTAACGGCCGACGAATTGTAAAAAACGGACAGAAATTCAAAATCAAGTTTAAAGTGGTTGAGATTTATGAAAGCATTAAGGCAAAGCTGAAATAAAAAAAGCACTGCATTGAAAACAATGCAGTGCTTATATTTTAATTAGAAGCTGCCAAGATAGATGTTATCTGCCAGCACGTTACGCCAACGCTGGTTGTGAACGAAAGTGACTTCCGAAGCTGTGCTATCAACAGTTATATTCTGTGCCACAATAACGGGCTCGTTGTTATAATATGCGGTCATTGTGCCGTCTTTATAAATAAGTCGGCAATTTACATAGTAGATTGTAGCCACGGTTGAATAACTGCCTAAAACACTGCCGTCGGCACCAACCAAAATAAGTTGTCTGCCTGCATCAGCACAGCGAAGCTCATAGCCTGCATAACCCACAGCGCCGTAAAATCCGTCGCCGTAAACCTTACCCTCGTTGCCGTATGCCTTATAATCAAACTCAATTTCAAAGCCGTTAGTAAAGGTGTACTCATTGATGGTTGTAATAGTTTCGGTCACTTGAGTGTAGTGAGCGTTAATAACGCCGTCGCCTACTACAAAAACGGTATCCTCGGCAACATTCCAGTTATCAAAAGTATCAAAGCATTCGCTGAACAGTTCGGTTGATGCAGTATCGTTTGCCTCAGTAACGGTAACAGTAACCATCTTTTCAATGGCGTTATCAAGAGTTTTAGCAGTGATAGTGGCAGTGCCTACAGAAACGCCTGTTATACGGCCGTTAAAATCGACGGTTGCCACGGCCTCGTCATCACTTGACCAAAGCACGTTTTGAACGGGCGCATTAGAAGGAGTAACGGTTGCGCCAACAGTTTTGGCATAACCCTCTTCAATAGTAAATGCACTGTCAGTAACGGTCAAACCGGTAACAACATTCATTTTAGGTTCATAGGTAAAGCTTGCCGCCTGATTGTTAAGATAAAGCATATCATTCTTCATAACATCGCAGAAAGCGGTAGCAATCTTTGCTCTGCCCTTTTCGGTGGGATGAATGTAGTCGGACGCGGGGAAATCTGCCGCCGTCCAGCCATAAGGAATGTTGTTAACAAACTTTATTGTATAGCCTGCTTCAGCATACTGTGCCACCATATCGGGAAGTAACGGATTGATTGTATAATCGTACCACTCGGCACAGTCATTATCAAGATGCTGTGCATCAGGGCTCATTGTTGAAACATAAACATACGCCTCGGGGTTTTTGGCATAAATGGCGTCAAGAATACCGCAGTAATACTCAATAGAGGTTTCGGCGCTCCACTGCAAACGGTCATTGTAACCAAGCATAATAGCCACTACGTCAAAATCATTCTCTACATAGGTAGACATATTCTCAAGAATCTTCTTGGTGGTCCAACCCCCCTTGGCTGAATAGCCTCGATAGCCCTCGGGCAGACGAAAATCGCCTGTGGTAGTATAGGAGCCAACCAAATTGAATTTTACGCCTGCGGCATACATTTGTTCAAAGAAGCTGTAACGCCAGCCGCTGAGTGTGCCCACACCCTCGGTTATTGAGTCACCGATACACATAATATTAACGGGATCAGACTCGTATCCTTCAAGCCAACCTCTGCCAAGCAGATGTTGCGTAAGAGCAAGAATATCGCCTGCGGTCAGTTTGTCGTCATAGGTGCTGTCGCAATTTTCAGCATCAGCGCTTAAACCGAGCATAGCCTGCTGTGCTAAAAGTAGGTCAGAGCTGTCCACACTGCCGTCATAGTTGTTGTCACCGTTGACGGTGCCGCGAAGAGTGAATTTATTAATATATCGGTTGCTTGACCAGTTGCCTGTAACAGACACTTTAACAGCAGTATTTTTGACTGCATCAAAGGCAACCTCTACCTCTTCGGCAGTAGATTCACCGACAGTCCATTGAACAGCGGTGCCGCCAAAGGTTCCCGAAAGGACTCCTGAGTTATAAGCAAAGGTGTAATCGCCGTTAACGGCGGCATCACCTTCACCCAAAGAAGCGGTAGCAACAAGTCCTGTGCTGTTATAAACTTCAATTATGTATGTGTTTTCACCCGAGTTATTTGCAATTCGGATTTCATTGGTGCCCAGAATTACTGCGGCATATTCACCGTTAAAGTTGTTAAAATCTTTAAACCTAAGTGTAAAGGCAATATCCCACTTATCCGACAAAGAATAAAAAGTATTGGTCTGTGCAACAACAGTTCCTCTGCTTGCAGGAGCCTTTAGTTTACCGTCGGCATCAACAATGGTATCAGCAACGTCGACAGTCCAATCGGTATTATTGAAGCCGACAACCTGCTTGCCCACAAGGCTTCTGACAGGCGCATTCACCTCTGCCAAGGCAGTAAGACCCATAAGACAACTGAACATTGTGCAAAGTATCGCTATGCACAATGTAAATGAAAACAGTTTTTTCATAAAATCTCCCTTGTGTATAATCACAATTAACTGCGTTGGAAAACCAACGCAGTTAATTGTTAAATATTATATCTTAATATTAATCAGAAACTACCAAGATAGAGGTTGTCAAGATAGCAGTTACGCCACTTCTCAGTGTGGTTGATAGTAATGTTAGAAGCGGTGCTATCAATAGTTACGTCAGATACGGTTGCAACCAACTCATTATCATAATAAATAGAGATAACGTTGTTTGCATATACCATACGAGCGTTTACATAAAGAGTTGTAGCATTGGTAGTATAGGTTGCAACGGCGGTACCCTCTGAATCTACAAGAATCATGTAACGGCCGCAGTCTGCAACTCTAAGCTCGTAGCCTGCAAACTTCACACCAACGTAGAAGCCATTACCATAAGGTTGCTCGTTGGTTGAAGCAGAGTAGTCAAAGCTGAGCTCAAAGCCGTTGTTGAAGCTATAATCACTATTAGAAACAATGCTCTCTGTTCCGTTAGACATCTTAACTGCCAATCTCTCGTAGCTAATTGAGTAGATAGATGGACTAGCAGATACGATCCAGTTGTTAATGTTAGCAAAGTTATCGGCAAATACCTGGGTTGAAGCAACCTTAGTAGAAGCAACAACGTTTACAGTAATAGTCTTAACAACACCACCACTAAGAGTCTTTGCAGTAATGGTAGTAGTTCCCTCTGAAATACCGGTTACACGGCCGAAGTTACCTACGGTTGCAATTGACTCATCAGCAGATGACCAGAGAATTGTTTGAACTGCTACGTTTGAAGGAACGATTTCGGTTTCAATAGTGTCTGCTGCGCCAACCTCAACAGTCAAGTTGTCGTTAACAATAAGGTCGGTTGCCCTTTTGTCAGGAGTGTAGGTGAAACTAACAGGCATAGTGTTGCCAAGAGAAATCATATCTTCCTTCATTGCGTTGAAGAATGCATCTGCAACCTTTTCTCTACCCTGTGCATTGGGGTGGACGGGGTCGCCTGCAATAAAGTCAGCAGAAGACCAAGGATAGCCGGTGATGTTATCAACGTAAGTGATGTCGTAACCCATTTCAGCATACTCTGCTACCAACTCAGGAATATAAGGATTAAGACCGAACTTCCACCAAGTAGCGATTGCAATGCCATCCTTGGGACACATTGAAGCAGCATATACCTTAGCATTGGGGTTGGTTTCAAAAATACGATCAAGAATAGTGCGATAGTTAGCGATTGATCCGTTAATGTCCTTATCAGCATCGTTGGTACCAATCATCATTGCGATAACGTCAAAGTCAACTGCCATATAGTTGTCAAGTTTGCTTACTACGTCTGAAGTTTTGTAACCGCCAACTGCAGAGTGACCGCAGTAGCCATCAGGCAAACGAGGCTCTTCAACAGTGGTATGAACACCAACAAGACGGAAGTTTGCACCGTAGCCGTAAAGCTTTTCGAAGAAGCTATATCTCCAGGCACCGGGAACGCCTGCGCCTGCAGTAATAGAGTCACCGATAGCCATAATCTTAACGGGAGGACGCTCGTAATGATCCATTACACCTGTGCCCAAAATATGATGGGTCATTGAAAGAATGTCTGCTGCAGACAAAACGTCGTCATAGGTATTGTCACAAAAAGCGCCGTTAACAGCACCCTCTATACCGAGAAGTGCCTGCTGTGAAGCAAGAAGGTCAGCACTTGTGA